>NZ_JAKUFY010000029.1:0-60293 GCF_022663675.1 Bacillus cereus group sp. BfR-BA-01355 | reverse complement strand
CTTTTCTTCTTCAATTGTTTGCAATTGTTTTTTATAGTCCGCCTCAGATATTAACGACAATTGGAACGCTTTTTGGGCTGGGTTTGCATTTGCTTTTTTCATGATATCCCGGAACATCGTCGTTGTAATTTGACTACCACCTGGAACATAATGCTCGCTATCTGTTTTGTCATATCCTACCCAAACTGCACCTACTAAATCTGGTGTGTATCCTACAAACCACGAGTCCTTTGCCCCTACGCTCGGGCCATTTACAAGTTGAGTAGTCCCTGTCTTCCCTGCTGTATCAACATTAGTAACTTTTGCTTTTCCACCTGTTCCCTTTTCTACAACACCTTTTAATAAATACGTCATCTTTTGAGCAATTTTCTCACTCGTCACTCGTGTCTCTTTCTTATACCATTTCCCTATTATTTCCCCTTCAGCATTTTGAACTTCTCTAATTGCATGAGCCTCTACTTGAACCCCATCATTAGCAAATGTACTATATGCTTGGGCCATTACAAATGGTGATGTCCCTACATGCATCCCACCTAAAGCAATTGGATACGTACGGTCTTCTGGTACTAACGGAATACCAAATCGCTCTAAAGATTTCAATCCTTTATCTAATCCTATTTGTTCTAATAGCCACACAGCGGAAACATTATACGACTTTGCTACCGCTTCATACATTGTCACATTACCATGAAAGGCCTGATCACTATTTTTCGGTTCATATTCTTTAATATGAAATGGTTCATCTTTTAATATATCGTATACTTCATACCCTTGTTCTAAAGCGGGTACATATACAGCTAGAGGCTTTAATGTTGAACCTGGCTGTCTTTTTAATTGCGTAGCATGATTAAATTGTAAAAACTGATATGGTCCTCTACCTCCAACTAAAGCTGGAACACCGCCTGTTTTTGGATTTATAAGGACTACACCCGTTTGCATAAGTTGATCTGAGCCACTATCTTTGAAATAACTATCATTATTCACAACATCTTCTACAGCTTGTTGTTTTTTCGGATCAAGCTCTGTATAAATACGATAACCACCTGCTAAAATTTCATTTTGTGTTAATTCATACTTATCCATCGCTTCTCTAACTATATAGTCTACATATTGGGAGTATTTACCTTTGTATTTATCATCAACCCCACGTTTTAATACAAGGCCTGACTCTTTTTCTTTATTGTATTGCTCTTCAGAAATATATCCTTGTTCCTTCATTAAACTTAATACGACATTACGTCGTTCAATTGATTTATTAAAGTTTTTATAAGGAGAATACGCAGACGGCGCTTTAATTAAACCTGCAATCGTTGCAGCTTCTGAAATTGATAAATCTTTTACCTCTTTATCAAAATAAGATTTAGCTGCCCTCTTTATTCCCCAAGCACCTTCCCCAAAATAAATTTGATTCATATACATTTCAATAATTTCATCTTTTGTATAAGTACGTTCTATTTTTTTGGTTAAAAAGTATTCCTTTATTTTACGAGAAAATGTACGATCTTGTGTCAGAAATACATTCTTTGCAAGCTGTTGTGTAATTGTACTTCCCCCTGCTACAACTTCTCCTGCTGTAATATTTTTAAAAACTGCACTTATAATTCCACTATAATAAATACCATGATGGTTAAAAAAACCCTTATCTTCTACTGCAACAATTGCCTGAACCATAATATCAGGAATATCTTTTCTTTTAACACCTTCTGTTTTCGAAGAAGCTAATTTAGTTGCGACCTCATTATTTGCATCATAAATTAAAGTCGGTTGTGGAACAGCTTGTTTTAATTCAGATATGTCTTGAATGGATATTATTATATTTATAGCAATAAATAGAGTAATGAGTACACTTCCCAATACAATTAATGAATTACGAAGTTTCTTCCTCTTATTGAACCACTCAAGCATTTTTTTAAAATGAGTGTTCTTCAATTTCATTCGTTCACTTCCTTCATTTATTTACACTCTTCTTTTTAAAAGGAAGAATATACCGCCTTTTAAATTCACTATAATAACGTAGTCATTCCTATAGTGTAAAGCTTTTCTTTTACATTCATACTTTTTGCAAGAAAAGGACATTCTACAAGTAAGATATTCACTATTGGATATTAATATTATTAATAGAACAACGAGAGTTATGTTAAGTTTTTGTAAACTTTTCGATAAAATGTTTTAAAAAACGACAGTTTTTTGTTAGAATTGATTAGCCAATATATTTTACATATATTACTTTTGTGGGGGTAACAATAATGGTCTTTAAATCAAAAAAAGATAAATTTTCTGAAATGTTAATGAATGTTTCCGAAAATTTAAAAGAAGGCGCGCAGTTTTTCGTGGAGTATAAAATTAAAAATGCTAGCGATTTAAAAGAGTTTTCTATGCGCATGAAAGAGTATGAGTCAAAAGGTGACTCATTTATTCACGAAATCATTATGGAGCTAAACAAAGCGTTTATTACTCCAATTGAACGTGAGGACATCCTACAACTTGCAATGAGTATGGATGATGTATTAGACGGATTAGATCACAGTGCTGGTCTGTTCGAAATGTATTCTATTACAGAAGCTGATGAATACATGATTAAATTCGTGGAAGCAATTAATCAATGTGCGATTGAGATTGCAAACTCTGTTGAACTACTGTCTAAAAAGAAGTTAGTCGACATTCGTACGAACGCGATTAAGATTAAGGATTACGAATCACAATGCGATGATATTCGTCGTCATGCGATTAAGCACTTATTCTCTCGTGAAAAAGATCCGATTAAGATTATTCAATTTAAAGAGATTTACGAAGAGCTTGAAGAAGTAGCTGATAGCTGTCAAAGCGTTGCAAACGTATTAGAAACAATTATTATGAAGAACGCGTAAGGAGTTTGATCATGGATACACTCTTGATACTGACCGTTTTAGTAGTCATTTGCGCTTTAGCTTTTGACTTTATCAATGGATTTCACGATACAGCAAACGCTATTGCAACGGCTGTTTCAACGAAAGCTCTAAAGCCTAGACATGCAATTATTATGGCAGCTATTATGAACTTTTTAGGTGCAATGACATTTACAGGTGTAGCAAAAACGATTACAAAAGATATCGTTGACCCATTTGCTTTACAAAATGGTTCTCTTGTAATTTTAGCTGCTTTGCTTGCGGCGATAGCATGGAACTTAATTACTTGGTACTACGGTATCCCAAGTAGTTCTTCGCATGCAATTATTGGCTCAATCGCAGGTGCAGCCATTGCTGCTGCTGGTATTAGCTCATTAAACCTTAAAGGATTCATTAAAATTCTTGAAGCTTTAATCATTTCACCAATTATCGCTTTCGTTATTGGTTATATCGTTTACAGTATTTTTAAAGTGGTCTTTAAAAACTTTAACTTAACGAAAACGAATAAAAACTTCCGTATATTCCAGATTTTCACTGCAGCATTACAAGCCTATACACACGGTACGAATGATGCACAAAAAGCAATGGGAATCATTACGATGGCTCTTATGGCTAATAACTATCATACTTCTAGCGATATCCCGTTCTGGGTACAATTATCTTGTGCTATCGCAATGGGACTTGGTACTTCTGTCGGTGGATGGAAAATTATTAAAACTGTCGGTGGACAAATTATGAAAATTCGTCCTGTAAATGGTGTAGCTGCCGATTTATCATCATCACTTGTTATTTTCGGTGCAACATTCATTCACTTACCGGTTAGTACGACGCACGTTATCTCTTCTTCTATTTTAGGGGTTGGTGCTTCTCACCGTGTGAAGGGGGTAAAATGGGGAACTGCAAAACGTATGTTAATTACATGGGTTATTACACTTCCTATTTCAGCTTCTTTAGCTGCTCTGTTTTACTACCTATTACATTTTGTTTTCTAATCAAAAGTCGTCTTCCTTATTTTTCTAGGAAGACGACTTTTTTGTGAACAAGCCTATTTCTCATTAAAAAGCGTGTATAATAATTGGTGGATAAGTTATTTAGAGGAGTTGGCAATTTTGGAATACATCATGTTACTTTTCATCGGACTAATCGCCGGGACAGTCGGCAGCCTAGTTGGGCTTGGAGGCGGAATTATTATTGTTCCGTTATTAATTGGATTACACAGTTTATCACCACAACTTGCAGTAGGGACTTCTATGGTAACAGTCGTTTTCACAGGACTATCTTCTACCCTTACTTACATGAAGCATAAGCGAGTGGATTATAAAAGTGGACTTATTTTATTTATCGGAAGCGGTCCTGGTGGTATTATCGGATCATGGGCAAATAAATTTTTAAACCAAGACACATTTTCTTTATACTTTGGGATTTTCCTTATATTCGTCTCAATTCTACTTATGCTTCGAGACAAATTAAAACCTCTTTCCCTCTCAAATACGTCTGTAATTAAGCGTTCTTTTACAGATAATGATGGAAATGCTGTACACTACCAATTCCCACCGTTTCTTGCTATCTTTATCGCCTTTATAGTTGGGTTTATATCTGGGTTATTTGGAATTGGTGGCGGTGCCTTACTTGTTCCAGCAATGATGCTTCTTTTTGCATTCCCAGCACATATTGCAGTAGCAACTTCAATGTTCATCGTATTTCTATCAGCAATTGTAAGTTCTGCAACTCACATCTCACTTGGAAATGTCAGCTGGATTTATGCATTAATCCTTATTCCTGGTGCATGGATCGGCGGAAAAATCGGGGCTTACATTAATACAAAACTGAGTGGTAACGCCGTAATTAATTTATTACGTATTACGTTAATTATTCTTGGAACTAGATTAATCATTATTTCCCTTTTATAACGTATTCTTTTTAGAATGCGTTTTTCTTATACACATGAATATAAAAATCCTCCGAGGAGAACAAATAAAATTAAACAAGCACTTAATAACATATAATTTGAAATATGTACTTTCTTCAAGTTGACCACTCCTATAACTGCGACTGTTATCTTTATGATAGCGAAAAAATAGTTCACTTGCAGTTACAGAGTGCTAACAATGCAAAATCAATTATTACAAATTTTATCCTTATATTTCATTTCTTTGTATATTCTATCGATTTAATAAAAAAAGATGTCATATTGACATCTTTTTTAGTGAAGAAGTGACCATCCCATAAAGTCTTCATGTACTTGGCACGCCCTCTTATCGTTTCGATCATATAATTCAGCATAACTATCTGTTTCTTCATCATAAGCCATCGTATAAATAATTTGGCCGTCTACTTCAACGGATAAAACGACTCCACCTTTCATCTCTTCTACATGAATGATAGCATTCGCCGGAATTCTCATATCCGTCATTCTTATCGCATCTAACAATATACTAAACCCCCTACAGCGTATTCATTGCTAGTACTATTACACACTAAATAGTATACTACTGTAATAGCATACATTTCGTCAATGAAATTGCTGTTGAAATAGCATATTGTCTATATACATATACGCTAAAATAGAAGAAATAGAAACATATTAATGGGGGGCTAACATTGATTCTACACAAAGGAGATGTACTATTCCGTCAAGGCGAGGACGGTCCTTTATACTTTATAAAAACAGGCTTATTAAAAGTAGTTCGGCTAGAAGAAGACGGAACACCATTTTTATTCAACATTATCGTTCCAGGTGAAACGATACCTCATCATTCTTTAATTTCACCGAAAGAATATCACGGTACAGCTATCGCTTTAATAAAGACAGAAGTGGAACCGATCACTAGTAGTGAATGGTACGAGAGACTTCAAGCAAATCCCGAATCGTATGCCAACATCGCTATGCAATTGCAATCTAAATTAAGAATGATGCAACAACGAATTGATCAATTGACAACTGTCTCTCCGAAAGAACGTCTTCATCGTTTACAAGAATGGTTCACATTATATTTAGGTGACATTCCTATATATGAAATATTAACACAAACTGAAATTGGTCAACTGATAGGCATACGCCGTGAAACAGTTAACCGTTTATTACGAGAACAAATAAAAAACGAGGTAAAATAAATACCTCGTTTTTTTGTTTATTCTCATCTGTCTTATTGTAAGCTTGTTGCTGGGCCGAAAAATTCATAATGAATATGCTCTTGTTTCACACCTAAATCAGTTAGTGCAGCATTTATATGCTTCATAAATGCTACTGGACCACAGAAATAAAATTCTGCTTCAGTTGTCTGAATAATAGTTTTTAACCATTCGCTTTCAACGAAACCTTCTTTATCAAAGTTCTTCATTTCTAAATCTTTTTCAGTCGGTGCAGAATAACAAGTATATGCTTTAACTTGTTCATATTCATTTTCTACTGCCTTAACGTGTTCTTTCATTGCATGTGTATTACTATTTATTGCTGCATGAATAAAATATACATTACGTTTTGAATCTTGTTCAATTAACGTATTTAACATACTCATCATCGGTGTAATCCCTACGCCACCACTAATTAGTACAACTGGTAATGTTGAATCCATATTTAACACGAAATCTCCCGCTGGTGCACTTACTGGTAAAACATCTCCTTCTTTTACATGTTCATGTAAGTAATTAGACACTTTACCGTCTGGTGTATCTACACCTTTTTCTTTCTTTACACTAATACGATAATATTCTTTCCCAGGTGCATCGGATAAACTGTATTGACGATTATGTGTATATGTCTCACCTTCAATATTGATTTGAACCGTTACATATTGACCTGGGATGAATGAAGAAACTTTCCCTCCATCTTCAGGTTTCAAATAAAATGACGTAATAACATCGCTTTCCTTCACTTTTTTAACAATCACAAAGTTACGGAAGTCTTTCCATCCACCTTCTTTATGTGCAGCTTCTTCATACATCTCTGCTTCAATGCTAATAAATGCATCAGCAATGACACCATATGCTTCTCCCCATGCATTTAAAACTTCATCAGGTGCACCTGCGACCTCTTTAATGGCACGTAGTAAACATGTACCTACAATCGGATAATGCTCAGCTTTAATACCTAAACTTCTATGCTTATGACCAATTTGTTTTACAACTGGAATAATTGCTTCTAAATTATCAATGTACGTTGCAGCTGCATAAACAGCATTCGCTAACGCTTGTTGTTGTCTTCCCTTTTTCTGATTCGTATGGTTGAAAATATTCAATAACTCCGGATGTTCTGAAAATAAAATTTCATAAAATCTCGTTGTAATTTCAACGCCTTTTTCTTGTAATAATGGTACTGTTGACTTTACGATTTCAATTGTTTTTGCACTTAACATTGTATCCCACTCCTCTATTTCCTTAACTGTTTTTAGTTTAACTGAATCTTATAATGCAGATTGTGATTTTAATCACTATTAACACGTTGTTTTTGTGAATAATATATGAACATTGTACTTACAAAAGAAAATAAGCTAACTAGAATTCTAGCTAGCTTATTATTTTGTTTGTATAGCTTGTTCAATTACTTTTATATCTTTCCCCTCGCCAAACTCTGTATACCCCCAGATATTCGTTTCCCACCTATATTTATTTACGATAATATCCAAGTCATGATATACACGGTGGGCATACACTACATACTCAATATTTTGAAGTTCCACACCTTTTTTTACAATTTCATAGCTTCTATTTACATCGCGTTTTATTTTTTCATTCTTTATTTCCGTATGTATATTTTTTAAAGATGGTTCTTGTTGTTGAAACCATTGCTTAAATTGATTCCAATCCCCGTCTGTATAATTCTCTGCTTTACCGTAATTTAAGAAATTATTATAGCTTTCATGTGTCATTCGAATAAAATCTAGCACTTTTGTCTCTTCTTGCACATCTTCTACTTGAGCTATTGTATTTACCTCAGCAGGCTTATTCGCATAATGTAACAGCACTTTCATAAGACTATAACTCGCGATGATCATTACGATAATAATCCCGAATACACGTAGCAATTTCTTCATATACAGAACTCCTTCTCTACTAAAGATATTATAATGTATGGCTATACTTGTAACATTCTCTCGTAGAAATATACTTCCTGTATAAATTCTTCCTATCATTTCGACAATATTTTTCTATACATTTCTCGTTGGCAAATGTTCTTGTAAAACAATATATCCTTCATAAGCTGTGTAACCGAGTATAGCCATTAATCCGATATAACAAGCAAATACTGTCCATTTCGTTTTCGCATCCACTTTATAATAGTTTTCTTGTTGTTCTTTTTCTATTTTCCATTTATTTAATTTTCTTTCTGACGCTTCAAATGCTTCCCTTATGTGAATTGTATACTCATCTTTTTCATCTTCATATGGAACATAATCTAACGGTTCGAACTTCGGTAAAAGATACTCTAACACTTCCATTTTTTGAAGTTCACCTATTTGTAACTCTTTTTCCCGTTCTCTTTGTCTTAATGCATTCATCTCATGATGCATCATGTATATAGTCCGATGTACAGCACCCGTTTCTTTTAATTCCTCTTCAATCCTAGCAACATATTCTTTCATCCCATCAATTTTATGCCCTAATTCCTTAATCGGCTCATCTCTCTTTATCACTCTATATAATTCCATACAACCGATAATAACAATAAATCCTCCCAAAATACTTTTAAAGTAAATTGAATAGCCAAGTAATAAAATAAGGCCTGCTCCCCAAATTTTAGTGCTGACAACTGAAATAATTCGCCCACCATCTAGCGGCGAAACGGGAATTAAATTAAAGAAATTAATCATACTTCCAAGCAAAATAACAAGCGCCCAAAATGGTTCTTTCGTCATTATGTAAAGCGGTATCGCGGGTAAATATGACAGAAGCCCGAAAAGCGGACCCATATAGGCAATGTAAGCTTCATCTTTTGCATTTTTCGGCATCTCTTTCATTCCAATAAGAGCCCCCATAAATGGGATAAAGATTGCTGGCGATGTTGGAATCCCTTTTCTTTTCGCAGCCCATAAATGGCCCATTTCATGAACAAACAACAAATAAATGAGCGCCACCCCAAATTTCCAACCATATAGAACTGCGTATGCGCCAAGCGATAGAAACATACTAAATACCGTTGAAAACTTTGCTAATTTAAAAATTGCAAATACCCACTTTAACTTAGACAGTAAAAATAATCCTATGGCAACAATAATTCCCCATAATCCTTTTTTATTATTTTTCATCTCTCTCCTTTAACCCCCTGTAACGAGTCATACAAGCTCATCAAAAATTATTCTCCTCTTTATTATGACATATTTTTTTCTATTGTTAGAAATAATGTTTATTTAATCCATTTTTAGCCAAAAATATAAATAAAGGAGGTATATACGAATGAATTTACAATCTCTCATAATAAGTGTTTTATCATTTTTAGCTTCAACTCTTATTTTTTATACAGTGAGCTATGTATTATTATTAGATTGGTTGCCAAATCACTTACTTATCACTCTTATCATTCTTTCCGCTCTTATGATTTCATTTCTTATTACACGAAAATCAATGAATGAGCCATCTGCAAAAGCAAAATAATAGAGAGGGTGTTCTTCTCCCCTCTCTATTATCATTTCCTAGGAAAGGCTATATAGAATTTACAATTCAGTTACAGCCAATAAGGGCCTTACCCCAAAATTCAGTTGAAACAAAGAAGTTAAGTGAGAGTCAACGCCGAATTGGCAAAGACTATTAATCAATGAGAAATGAGCAGCCTCCGCCGATTAAATTCTCACTTTATCTTTGGAAATTCATTTTTTCACCATACTCTTTAACGATTTGAATTATATTTTGAAACACACCTATTTTTTCTTTTTCACTGTTTAATATTTTAAAATCATACTTTTCGTAATATGTTTCTAATGATTTTAATTGTGATTCTGAAGCGCCTTTTACCTGCACAGTAGCATGCAATTCATATTGCTTATACCCTTCCTTTACTTTTTCACCTAAAATCATTTCACTCTCTTTTGCTCCAATTAATTTTTGAACTTTTTCTGGGAAAGTGAGTTGCAAATAATATTCTTGTTCCTTCACTAACTTGTTGTATAGTGATTGTGAAATCGTATACCGTACCATATAATTCACGTTTTGATCGCCTGCTTTAATATGAAACGCGGTAATCTGCAAATCTTTTTTTGTTACCTCCGTTAAAGGACCTACCTGCATCTCTTCTTCTTTTTGTTCTGAAACATTTGGAAATATAGCCAAAAGCTTTTCCGTATCTTTTTCATTCAACATATACATAACTTTCTTATATTGCACCCATCCTCGTCTATCTTCTCCCCTTAACCATGCATAATAAGTTTCTTTTTTCCCCTCTCTACTAATTTGTATTTCATATTCAGGTTCACCGAAGCTTCCGGTTATTTCTTGTTTCTCAGCTTTATCCAAAATGTCTATTACTAACTTCGCTTCTGATTCCTGCAACTTTTTCTCTTTATGTTTTTTTTGTATAACGGTTACCCCTATTGTTTCTTTCACTTCATTCACCGTCTCTTCTACTTTTTTTGTTTCTTGTTTTTGCTCAGCTTGACCACAAGCTGCTAGTAACATAACAAATAACAACAATACATATTTCCCTTTCAAATTAATCCTCCTTTTACGATAAGAAATTCTTATAATCTTCATACATAAAACAAAAACGTGACATCCTATTAAATAAGTTATACTAATCATTGAAAGGAGGTCTTTATCATGTCCATTAATTTTCATGATGCAAATAATAAATACACATACGCAACAAGAAACGCTCATATTTCTTGGGCTGAAATGGTAAAAAACATTACAGACATACAAAACAAGCAAATAATTGATATTGGCTGCGGTGGCGGGATTTATACGAAAGAACTCGCTCTTATGGGAGCCAAAAATGTTGTGGGACTTGATTTTTCAAAAGAAATATTACAAGCTGCAAAAGAAAATTGCAACAATTTCCCAAATATTTCTTTCATCCACGGTGATGCACATAATATCCCATACCCTAACGAAACATTCGACATAGTTATTTCGCGCGCAGTTATTCATCATTTACAAGACATTCCTACATTTTTATGTGAAGCTTCTCGTATATTAAATAAAAACGGTGTACTTATTTTACAAGATCGAACGATTGAAGATTGTACAGTTCCAGGAAGTCCCGAACACATTCGTGGATATTTTTTCTCTATATTTCCAAAACTCATTGAAATAGAGTCAAAAAGACGTCCAAAAACCAACACGATACAGAAAGAATTACAAAAACATTCTCTTCACGTGCTTCCCACACAAACACAATGGGAAGTACGAAAAATACATGATTCTGTAGAAGCATTGCTACAAGATTTATCTCCTCGAACAGGTCGATCCATTCTATATGAGTTAACAGATGATGAACTTTCTCAACTTCTACAACATATACAGACCACATTACAAAACGTCTCTCCTATTATTGAAAGAGATCGATGGACAATTTGGAGCGCCATGAAGTTGTAAGGAAGGAAGCCTCACAAAATAATGTGAGGCTTCCTTTCTTTCATAATCTAATTTTGCAACACTCTTGATATCCTCCACTTCTGGCCTGTGCACTTCCACACTTCGGACATACTAAATATCTAGACTGATTTGTCAACAAACTACCTTTTTGAAAGAGTAAAACTTCTGCTTGTTTAAACGAACGCGAATAAT
Organism: Bacillus cereus group sp. BfR-BA-01355; assembly: GCF_022663675.1. Classification (NCBI taxonomy): domain Bacteria; kingdom Bacillati; phylum Bacillota; class Bacilli; order Caryophanales; family Bacillaceae; genus Bacillus; species Bacillus cereus group sp. BfR-BA-01355. The sequence goes on along the minus strand of NZ_JAKUFY010000029.1, from coordinate 48,690 downwards.
ATAACCACATAAAACCAATTATAGCAATAATGCCAAATAATACTCCCATCGCAAGCATTTCAGTCACCTCTTTTGGTTTGTTCTTTCCAGCAAGTGGATTGTTGTAATATTCTCTGTAAATTCAAATAATCCCTTCTTTACTCCTATAAATATCAACTTTCTCTATAAATTTTACAATTCTCCACAAATTTTTACTCCCATTTTACAATTCATTATTCCTTTTGCAACAACGAATATTACTTTCGATATTTCCGTATATAAATATATCTTTCAAAAAACATATTGACTTTCTAAAAAAAACATGCAACAATACTGTCAGAATACTTGAATAAAAATTCATTGACGAGAACGAGTACGTTATAGAACTGTTCCCCAGAGAGTTGGCGATTTGCTGAAAGCCAACGTTCAGTGCGTAACCGAAAATCATCTCCGAGAAGTAGAACCGAATGTTACAGTAAGTTCTTACCGGCCGTCCCCCGTTACAAGGAACACGTATCATGTTGTACGTTGCAAAGCCGTATACATATAGATTTATTTCTACATGTGTAAATTAGGGTGGTATCGCGGGTAAATATAACTCGTCCCTTTCTTTAGGGACGAGTTTTTTGTGTTCTTACAAATGAATTTAAAAAAGGAGGAAAAACAATGAACACTGTATCAAAAAAACATATTTTTTTCACGGGTCTTATGCTATTTTCTTTATTTTTTGGGGCAGGTAATTTAATTTTCCCTCCCATGCTTGGCCAAAACGCAGGTGAAAACTTTTGGCCCGCAATGATTGGATTTTTACTAACAGGAGTTGGCTTACCACTACTTACTGTTATCGCAATTTCTCTATCAGGAAATGGAATGCAGCAACTTACAAGTCATGTTCATCCATTATTCGGAATTTTCTTTACGGTAGTTGTATACATTGCCATCGGTCCATCCATGGGCATCCCACGTGTTGCAAATGTTGCTTATGAAATGGGTGTTAATTCTTTCTTACCAGAAACAATCCGCTCTAGCAGCCTAGTGCTATTTGTATATACAATCATATTCTTTACTATCGTATTTTGGCTGAGTTTAAATCCATCTAAACTTGTCGATCGTATTGGAAATATATTAACACCTATTTTATTACTCTCAATTTTCTTATTGTTTGTTAAAATTGTCTTTACACCACTTGGACAATCAGGACCAGCTATGCAAGAGTATCAAACTTCTCCAATCTTCAAAGGCTTTATGGAAGGGTACTTAACAATGGACACCATTTCAGCACTTGCATTTGGAATTATCGTTGTAAATGCAATTCGCTCTAAAGGTGTGAATGATCGTAAGTCCATTGCCATCGCCACAGCAAAAGCAGGGCTTATTGCCGCTACAGGACTCGTACTTGTATATGGTGCACTCGGCTGGCTTGGGACAACTAGTGTCTCTCTCGGATATGCAAAAAATGGTGGACAGCTACTTACTGTTATCGTACAACAATTATTCGGCCCATACGGTTTGCTCCTATTATCTCTTATCGTTACACTCGCTTGTTTAACGACATGCGTTGGACTCGTATCTGCGTGCAGCCAATATTTTTCAACATTATTGACTACATTTTCATACAAAACGTTCGCGAGTATCATTTGCGCATTAGGATTATTAGTTGCCAACTTAGGTTTAACAAAAATTATCGCAATCTCTGTTCCAATTCTACTTGTTGTATATCCAATTGCGATTGTACTCGTACTACTATCGTTACTTCATAAATACTTCGGTGGATATCGCTCTGTTTATGTAGGTGCTTTAATCGGAGCAGCAGTTGTGAGCGTATTTGATGGATTAAAACAAGGCGGTATTCCAGTCTCGTTTATCACGTCCAACTTTGAATTTATTCCTTTATATAATGAAGGAATAGGCTGGCTATTACCAGCATTAGCCGGAGCACTTATCGGATTTACTATCGCTAAACTAAGCGGTGCTAAAAAAGTTCCCTTAATAACCGACGCAAAAGCATCCTAAAAAAACTCCCGAAAGGGAGTTTTTTTACATTTGATAAGCAGTATGATTAAAACTACTTATTTTATACGCTTTCGTATAATATTCAATATTCGTATCAACTGTTTCTACCTTAACAACATCATAGCAGTCTTCTTGCTTTACTAAAAATAAATAGTATTCCTCTGTTGCCTCAATAATCGCAATTTTATCTGTTTCAACATTATATTGTTCACAAAGCGCTTGTAATGCGTTCACATAATCCCCTAATTTTTTAGACTTATCCATTCCGAATATAGTTTGAACTAACATATACATTCTCCCCTTTGTATGTACTGTTAACAACTTAATGATAACGCTTACATTTATTAGCGTCAATAAAAAGATTTGATGCAAACTAATAATCAATGGGGATAGTCCCCCACTGATTAAAGTTGCACTTTATCATTTCGTTAATTGATGTCTAAATGCATAAATAACCGCCTGTGTCCGGTCACTTACATTTAGTTTATTTAATATATTACTCACATGTGTCTTTACTGTTTTGAGGGCAATAAACAATTCATCTGCAATCTCTTGATTACTTTTCCCCTCTGCAATTAATAACAAAATTTCAGACTCTCTTTCTGTTAACTCCTCATGCAAAGGTTGCTCTTTCTTTTGACGCATACGGGACATCATTTTCCCGGTAACTTTCGGCTCTAATACCGTTTCCCCATCATAAGTAGCTCGTACAGCGTCCGCTATATCACTTGCTCTTGATGTTTTTAATAAATAACTAGTCGCCCCAGCCTCAATAACAGGATACAATTTTTCGTCATCTAAAAAGCTTGTTACAACTACAATTTTTGCTTCTGGCCATTCTTGAATAATAGCACGTGTTGCTTCGACACCATCCATCTCATCCATAACAAGGTCCATTAAAATAATATCCGGTCTTAATTGCAGTGCTAATTCTGATCCTTTTTTTCCATTTTCAGCTTCCCCGACCACTTCAATATCTGGTTGTGTAGATAAATATGCCGATACACCCATACGAACCATTTCATGATCATCGACAAGCAATACTTTTATCATACTTCTCCCCCTCTCTCAAGCATAATCGGTACTTTCACTTCTATTTGTGTACCTTTGGCCGGGAAACTCAGTACCTTGAGTGTCCCACCAATTTCATGAACACGCTCTTGCATCGATCTTAAGCCATAGGAACCGGCTTTATTAACGCCTACTTCAAACCCAACACCGTCATCAATGATTTTTAAAATCGCATATTGATCAATTTTTCGAAGGCGCACTTCTGTTTTCTTTGCCTTCGCGTGTCGCAACGTATTTGATAGCGCTTCTTGCACAATACGGAATAAATGATCTTCTACACCTTTTTTTAATTCTATTGGCTCAATAAGCCATTCAATTTTCATATGTTGTTTTCGCGATAATTCCGTTAATAATTCCTCTATACCTTCTGTCAGTTTCTTACCTTCCAATTGTACAGGACGTAAATGAAGGAGCAATGCTCTCATTTCTGATTGAGCATTTACAACCATATTTTCAACAAGTTGTAATTGTTTTTTTGTCACATCTGGAAATTCAGTTATTTGTTCATTAATCGCTGACATCATCATCGACATTGCGAAAAGCTGCTGACTTACTGAATCATGCAACTCCCTTGCTAAGCGATGCCTTTCTTGAGAAATCGCTTCTTGTCTCATCTCTTCATTCCAATGAGCTCGTTCATTCGTTACTTTTTGAAAGAGTCCAGCTTGCTCCTCTAATCGACGAGCCAGAACGATTACTTTTCGCTCCACTTCATGAAATTCATCATCCGCAGTAAACGAAACATCACTCGGAAAATTCCCTCGCTCTACTTCAAATAGAAAAGTATTTAATCCTTGTATACGCTGCTCTATATAGTAACCGATTGCATATCCTACAATTCCCCCGATAAGTAAACTTGTAGTCATAATAAACAAGCCAATTGGAACAGAAGCGATGGATTCCTTCCATAATAAATCATACACTTGTTGCTCGCTTTTCCATACATATACAATTGTACAAATGAGTGCGATACTAACAGAGGACAACATAGAATAACGAATATACATCCACGAAATATTTTTTTGTTTCTTCATTATACTTTCCTCACTTCCGTGTCGCCTACGACAAGCGAAGAAATAATTTTAATACGACGAGGAGCCTCTTTATACTGCTCTGTTCTAAATGTAACATTGCGGTTAAACCCTGTCTCTTCATGACCTGGCAAGAGCACACGGCCGACAATAACAGAGTGATTTAAAGAAAGTTCAATATCATATGGCACATATAAACGAATATTACCAACGACACCTCGAATAACAATTACTGTTTCTCCTTCTGGAATCATAGCAGTTGTTAAATCTATTTCCACATCACAAGCACCATATTGAACATTAATATCCTCAAGTTCATAAATATGATCCATCATTCGTACATTGCCTACAAACATATTTTTCAAATATGGTTCTGTACGATATATTTGCTTCTCTTCGTCTATAATCCCTTTTTCTTTAATTTCAACCTTCATTGCTTTTTGCTGATGTCCTTGTTGAATCAATTGATAACCAATTAAAGCTAAACAAGCAAATACGACAAGAACAAATGCTGCTGATGAAAATAAGAAAAATAAAAATACGATACCACCAACAAATAAAAATACATTCCCCCGTACATAACGATTCTTTTTACGATAATGCCTTCCAAACATAAGCATAATAAATGCAAAAATGAGACCACCTGGTTCAAAATGTCCAAGTATCATATCAAGAAAAAGACCGAACCCAAATATGATGAGGAGCATCCCCATTAATTGTGTCTTTGAAAAATGTTTCTTCACTTCAGCTCCCCCCCTTCTTGTCACATATACATAGAAGAAAAGGCATTGCTTTCCAACACCTTTTCTCCTATCACTATATCATAAGCCTGTTTTATAATATACTACTATTATTTTGTTAACTCTTTCGTTAACGATACATCATTCTTTTCTTTCATTTCACGCTCAAGTTTTGCAATTTTCATATCAAATGTGTCACGCTCATGCCCTTCATTCATACGAGTTTCTAAGTCACGAATGTGATCTTCAATTTCTTCAAATCGTAAGAACGGATTATTTTCATCCATTTTATGCATCGCAGTATTCATCCGACGATTTGCATGTGCCATATTTTCACGTGCCATTAGTTCCATACGCTTTGCGTGCATTTCTTTTAATTTATTTTTCATTTCAGAAAGACGACGCTCTAACTCATCAATTTGCTCTACAACACCTGCATACATTTCTTCTAATCGAGTTACTTGCCCTTCATAATAAGCTACCTCTTCTAACGCACGTTCGTGCAATTGTAATTCGCCTGCTTCTTGAGCAACGATAGCTTGCTTTGATCTTTTATTAACGAAATAACGTGCTTGCTCAAGCTCACGAGCGAAGTTAGATTTTAATGTTTTATGACGCTCAATTAACTTCTCAATTTTTGTTATTTCACGCTCACTATCACGTAAATATTGGTTTAACATCGCAATTGGATTTTTTCTTTCCTTCTCATCTAACACGTTATGAAAATCAGCTAAAATTGCATCGCGTACACGTCCGAATAAAGATTGTTTCATTATAAATCTTCCTCTCTTCTACTTTAATTATAATTTGATTTATTGTTTTAGTTTTTCATTAATTTGTTCCACTCATCTTCAAAGTTGCTATATGGTTTAGAACTTTCTGGAGCAGATTCAACAACTACATCTTTTTCTTTTTTCCACTCACGGTATCCGTAGTATAAAACCACTAAAGCAGCGATACCGATTAATGCTGGTGAATGAGAAAGTGCAATGGATAAACCGATTAAACCAACAATACCCCAAGCTAACTTTCCAAAAAATGATTTAGCTCGCACAAATGATTTATAGCTCCAATATACAACTCCTGCTCCGATTGCGAATCCTACAATACCAGCAAGACTACCAAGAGCAATTAAAGCCAAAATACCGGCTGCGATAAACGCTAGAAATTGTTTCATCTTGTGCTTGCCTCCCTTCGATTTGATACTCTTATCTTAACTATTTTTTCATCTTTCCATAACGAGCTTAAGAACCGTTTTTAACTCAGACTTAAGACCGAGTCATATTCAGCCCTTTACGCAAAAAAACGTGCAGAGTCTATTCTCTGCACGTTTTTTAATTACTAACGTTCATATTAGATTAAGCTGTTTTATGATACTTTTTTTTCTCAGCTACTTTCGAAAACCTTGGAAACCCAATTAAAATAGAAACAATCCCACATACTCCAACTAAAATTGGATAAAATGCATATGGTAACAATTCAACCGGAGATAACGCTGCAAATCCTGCTGCCGTTAACATTTGGGCACCGTACGGGATCAACCCTTGCACACAACATGAGAAAAGATCTAATACACTCGCTGATTTACGAGGATCTATTTCATATTGATCCGCAATATTTTTTGCAAGCGGGCCTGTAAAAATAATCGAAATCGTATTATTTGCTGTACACATATTCGTCATACTCACTAAACCAGCAATACCAAATTCCGCTCCTTTTTTCGAACGAATATTACGTGTTAATACATTCATTAAATATTGAATACCACCATTATATTGGATTAATTCAACCATACCGCCAATTAATATAGCAAGTAATACTAACTCCATCATACCGCCCATTCCAGTCGTTACACTTTTAAAGAAACTTTCTAACGTGTAACTTCCATCTATAAGACCGATAACACCAGATAGTACAGTTCCACCAGTTAATACGATAAGTACATTCCAGCCAAGTAGAGCTGTAATAAGTACTCCTGCGTACGGTAAAATCTTTATCCAATCAAAGCTATGCGCTTTAACCTGCGTATCACTTCCTGAAGTAACTATTACTAATAGTACAATTGTAATAATAGCCGCTGGTAATACAATTAAAAAGTTCGTTTTAAACTTATCTTTCATTTCTGTTCCTTGTGAACGAACAGCTGCGATTGTTGTATCTGAAATAAATGATAAATTATCACCAAACATCGCTCCGCCAACAACAGTAGCCATCGTAAGCGCAATTGAGATATCAGTTTGACCACTAATACCTACAGCAATTGGTGCTAACGCTGCAATTGTTCCCATTGAAGTCCCCATAGCTAATGAAATAAATGCACCAATAACAAAGATTCCAGCTACGATAAATCCTGGCGGTAAAATAGTTAACGCTAAATTAACAGTTGAGTCTACCCCGCCCATTCCTTTAGCAGTTTCAGAAAATGCACCAGCAAGCACAAAAATTAATACCATAATCATAATATCTGGATTTCCTGCACCTTTAGCGAACCGCTCTACTTTCACATTAAAACTTTCTTTACGATTCATCACTAAAGCAACTCCTACAGCAATTGAAATCGCTACAAGTATCGGCAATTTATAGAAATCACCTGTAATAATTCCAGAACCAATAAATAGCGCCAAAAATATCCCAAGTGGTAATAAAGCTAAACCATTTCCTCTCGTTTCTTTCAAAGTACCATCTCTCCCTAGTTTCAACCTTTTTCTAATGAATAACAAAAGACCTCTTCCGATGAGAAGAGGTCTTATACATCTATAAGAAACACTCTTCTCATCTTTCAAGCACACGCTTGCTGGATTTGGCACAGCACTCTGAAATCGAGTCCGCTGCCGAGGCATCGTAGGGCCAGTCCCTCCGCCTCTCTTTATAAGAAGGTTTCATATTTATTTTTTAATAATAATTTCTTCCCTAACTTTACTCGCTTACAAAACAAAAGTCAATTATTTTTTGTATAGATTTTTTTGGTAATTATACAAAAATTTGAATACAACAATCATTTTAACTTTTCGATTTCTTCTTCCAATATTGAAATCCAATAAAATTCACTATTTTTTATTGCTGCTAATATCCATTTCGTAGTGTACCAAGCTAACTCATACTCTTCCTTCGTGACATCGCCACTTTTATAAGCATCCTCTAGCTCTTCTTCATCTAATATATACACCTTACCGCTGGGTAATAATACTACATCTAAATATAAATCATCAAAATACGGTAAACCACGATCGTCTATTTCATATTCTTTCGTCACATCAATATAATATTGCACTAAATTGTGCCTATCATCTAACATAGCTGTAATCGCAAAGTTCTTTCCATTAATGAAATATTGAACCCACGTATACCCATCACTTGCAATACAAATTTCTTTACCATCATATTCTTTACAACTAGGCTCTCTCACTTTTTTTATATCCAGTATTCCGAGCATTCCCTCTTCCACTTGCTTAACCGTATAACTCTTTTCTATTAGTCTTTTCCACGAAGCACCGTCACCATATTTACGTTTCATTATGTCTGCTCCTCTTCTATATACAGAAAAGCTCCCACATATTATGTGAGAGCTTGTTCATATTATAATTAAGCAGCTTGACCCTTTTCAGAAATCTCTTTTAAATAAGCTTGTCCTTTTTCAGCGTCATATTGACCTTCCCACTTAGACATAACTACAGCTGCTAAAGAGTTTCCTACAACGTTAACTGCTGTACGAGCCATATCTAAAATACGGTCAATACCAGCAATGAACGCTAAACCTTCAGGTGGAATACCTACTGTACCAAGTGTCGCTAATAATACAACGAATGATACGCCCGGTACACCTGCGATACCTTTTGAGGTAACCATTAATACAAGTAATAATGTAATTTGTTGTGTAATAGATAAATCAATACCGTACATTTGCGCCAAGAAAATCGCCGCAATTGCTTGATATAAAGTTGATCCATCTAAGTTAAATGAATAACCTGTCGGAATAACGAAAGATGTAATTGCTTTCGGACAACCGAATTTCTCCATTTTCTCCATGATTTTCGGTAAAACTGTTTCTGAGCTTGCTGTAGAATACGCTAAGATCAGCTCGTCTTTTAAAATCTTAAAGAATTGGAAAATGTTAATTCCAAATATTTTCGCTGTAAGTCCTAAGACAACTACGACGAAGAAGATCATTGCTCCATATACGACAATTAGTAATTTCCCTAATGGAATTAATGAAGCAAGACCAAATGTAGAAACTGTAACACCAATTAGTGCAAACACACCAAATGGTGCAAATTTCATAACTTGGTTTGTTACATAAAACATTGCGTCAGCTACACCTTGGAAAAATTGAAGAACTGGTCTTCCTCTTTCACCAATTGCTGCTACACCTAAACCAAATAGTACAGAGAAGAATATAATAGCAAGCATATCTCCGTCAGCTAATGACTTCATAATGTTCGTTGGAACAATATTTACAAATGTATCTGCAAATGAATGACTTTGTACTTGCTCTGTTGTATGTGTATATTTTGAAATATCTGTCTTTGTTAACTGCTCCATATTCACGCCTTTTCCTGGTTGGAAAATATTCGCTATTAATAGACCAACAATAATTGCAATTGTTGTAATAATTTCAAAGTAAATAATTGTTTTTCCGCCTAGTCGACCTAGTTTTTTAACATCGCCAACACCAGCAACCCCAACAACAATACTTGCTACAACAATCGGTACAACGATCATTTTAATTAATCGGATGAAAATATCACCAATTGGTTGTAAATAACTCACTACAGCCGGATTGCCAAAGAAAATCGCCCCAACTGCAATACCAAGTGCAAGTCCTATTAATATTTGCCATGCAAGTCCTATTCTTTTCATATTTGTTGTAACCCCCTCTTCGATGTGTCACTCTATCTCTCATTCTATCTCTATAAAACTAAGAAATTAAGAGTATTACATATTATTCGACAATTCACTACATTTTGTCCCTGTTAAAAATCATAAATCAAAATTTAAAATCTGACAACAAAATAACTTTGCTCGAACACAAATAATTTTCTTGACAAAAAATAAACTCATGTCAGAAAACCTCACATGAGAACGATTCCTTACTAGTATTTCATTGGCTTTCTAAGTAATATTTCACCCCATAAAAACTCTTACTTCCCTCCTGCATTTTACAAATAAATCAAAAATTTACCTTTGTTACACATATAAATAAAATGTAAGTACTATGACAATTAAAGTTGAAAAATGATAAATTCCGACAAAACTTAGCAATTTTATAAAGTTTTCTTTACATTATGATTACAACGATAGACACCCTTCTTCTTATGATATATAACATTCATAGGGAAAGGAGTCAGACAACAATGAAAAAGAAATTTGCAGCGTTTAGTGTTTTAGCAGCAGGAACGATTTTTGCTTCCCCGTTACTTTCACCCGTATACGCTGAAACGAATCAAGATAAATTAACTAACATTCAATCTGAATTAGAAGGCAAACAAAGTGACTTACAAAATAAATCAGTCGAGAAAGAACAAATAGAAAAAGAAATTCAAGAATTACAGAAGAAAATCGATGAATTAACTACTTCTATTAATAAAAACGAGGCTGAATTAAACGATACAAAAAAAGAAATTAGCAAAACACAACAAGTAATTACTGACAAAAAGAAACATATAGAACAATTACAAACAAACATAGATACACGTCAGGAAGTTATTAAACAACGATTACAATCTATGCAAGAAAAACCGCGTACAAATATCATTACAGAAGTATTAACAAACTCTACAAACATTGCTGATCTTGTTGATAATATGTACTCCGTAAGTTTAATATTAAACAACGATACAGATATTGTAAAAAAACAAACATCTGATCAAAATGCTGTAACTACAGAAAAAGAAGCTGTTGAGAAAAAAGAACAACAACTGAAAGAATCTGAGCAAAAACTAGAACAAAAACAGCAAGAATTACAAAATAACCAACAACAGCAACAAACTCTTATTAACGATCTACATACGAAAGTAGCAAAAGTAGATTCAGAGATTGAAGGATTAGAAGAATCCAAAGGTATTTTAGAAAATCAACGTCAAGCTGTTCAAAAAGCAATTGAAGAAGAAAAACGTGCCGAAGAAGCTCGTAAAGCGGAAGAAGCTCGCCAGGCAGAAGAGGCTCGCAAACAACAAGCTACTAAATCTGCTCAAGCAACTCAAGCAGCTCCAACACCACATGATACAAATATCGGTGGCTTTATCAAACCAGCAGCTGGATCAAAAACATCCGGATTCGGTGTACGTTCTTTAGATAACCATAAAGGAATTGACATCGCTGCTTCGGGAACGGTTCCAATTATCGCTGCTGCAGATGGCGTTGTTATTCGCTCAGAATTATCATCTAGTTACGGAAACGTAGTGTACTTATCTCACCGTATAAACGGAAAAACATATACGACAGTATATGCTCATATGAATAGCCGTTCCGTATCGAATGGACAAACTGTAAAACAAGGCGATCAGCTTGGATTTATGGGGAATACGGGCCAATCATACGGACAACATTTACACTTCGAACTTCATCTTGGAGAATGGAATGTCGGCAAGACAAACGCAGTTGACCCATCTCCTTATATCGGATTATAAAAAACCTCGGTGCCTACCGAGGTTTTTTATTTACACTTCACACAATATAGGCATTCTACATAAACTATAACTAAATGCCTATAGTTTACGAGGTGATCCATATGAATACGCAATTACAACAAAAAATAGAAGAAGCTAGAACGACATATATCGGCCGGATATTTACATTTGGCGGCTCAGTTTTATTTTTAATCGGTTCATTCCTCGCAGTCACCACAGCCTATAAAGCGTATAATCGGCTATTACATTCATCAACATAAAAAAGACGGTAGATCCCCGTCTTTTTTATGCAAACATTTTAAATATACCTATCGCATTTAAAAATACAATTATTACAGTTACCGGAATGACATAACGAAGTAAGAAGAACCAAATGTTAAATAACGTTTTCCCTTTCGTTTCCGTCACTTCTAATTCTTTCATCAACAATTCTTTACTCATTTTATTTGGTACAAATAATGAAATAGCTAGTACTCCTAACGGCAGCAATACGTTACTTACTGAAAAGTCGACTAAATCAAAAAATGTTTTCCCGAATATTTTCACGTCACTCATTATTCCAAATGATAACGCTGATGGAATACCGACTGCAAAAATAAGAATACCAATTAATAATGATGCTGACGGACGCTTCTTCTCATTACCTTTCGCAACAGATGCTACTACAATTTCAAGCATTGAAATTGCTGATGTTAAAGTCGCAAAGAAGAATAAAATTAAAAACATAATAAAGAAAAATTGACCAAATGGTATTTTTGCAAATACTGCTGGAAGGACGATAAACAGTAATCCCGGTCCTTCAGTCGGTTTAACTCCTAATGCGAAAATCGCTGGGAAAATTGCTAATCCTGCAAGTACTGTAACAAAAACAGTTAAACTTACAATAGATGTTGCTGATTTCGCTAAATGTTCTTCTTTCTTTAAATACGAACTATACGTTACCATTACCGAGGCACCTACAGTTAGCGAGAAGAAAGATTGTCCCATCGCATATAAAATCGTATCTGCTGTAAGCTTTGAAAAATCTGGCTTTAAGAAGAACTCTACTCCAGCAAAAGCACCATCGAGTGTTAACGCACGAACAATAATCGCTATAAATAAAATAAATAATAGCGGCATCATGTACTTACTTGCCTTTTCTATACCTTTCTCTACACCTTTACTTACGACAAAAATTGTACAAAGCATAAAGATAAATTGTGCTCCAATCGCACTTAACGGATTTGAAATCGTTTCACCAAACAATTGTCCATAATCAGCTACTCCATTCCAGAAACTGCCTGTCACACTATAATATAAATAAAGTAAAATCCATCCACCTACAACACTATAAAAAGATAGTACACTAAAACAAGTAACAACTCCCATACGACCAATCCAAGGATATAATTTGCTATTTGGCACTAATACTTTATAAGCTGTAACCGCCTCTTTTTGCGTGCTACGTCCAATAACAAACTCCGCTATTAGAAGAGGCATACCTATAAATAAAGTTAATAGTAAAAATACAAGGAAGAATGCTCCTCCCCCGCCATTACCTGCAACATATGGAAATTTCCATATCGCACCAAGACCTACTGCGGCTCCGGCTGCTGCGAGTACAAAGCCTATTTTCGACGTCCATTGCTGTGTTTCTTTCATCATAAATTCTCCTTTTCTGAATATTTAAACTTTTGTTAATTATACACTTTCATTTCATACTCGCACACCTCCTTTAGAAAATAAAAAAGTCCCCTACACGCAAATATGCATGTAGAGGACGATATATGTAATGTAAATACCGTGGTACCACCTCAATTGGATTGATAAATCCCACTTGTTCAAGTACAGGAATAATTCCGATACTCTATCCTTTTAACGGCGGAACCCGGGTTGCCTACTACAATGTTCAACATACCTCTCGCAAGCCCATTCTGTATAATTTATCGTACCGGGCTCCCACCTAACCCCAGCTCTCTGAACGCATCAAATATACGTACTCTTCTTGCTCATCGATTTCATCTATTGAAGTTACTAGTGATTATAAATTATATTTTTATATTTGTAAAGCGCACTTTATCTTTTATTATTTTAAAACCTTTTCCTCTAATTCTCGCAAAAAACTTTCTCTTTTCCCCTCGTTTTGCATATATACTGATTTCAACACTTCCTGGAGCAATATATTTCGTTCCCTCTTTTCTAACTGTAAATCTTTTAACTTCACCCTTACTTCATATAAAAAATCTAAATACGATTCATATGTCTCATCATATTTATTTGCAATCTCATCTCGAATTTTTTTTGCGAGCTTCGGGCTCGCTCCCCCAGTAGAAACTGCTATATTAAGCAAACCACGATGAATCGCTGCCGGAAAATGAACATTACCACTTTCCGGATTTGTAATAACATTTACTAATTGATTCTCCGCGGCATCTTCAGCAACTTGTTCATTTAATATTGAATCACTACTCGCTGCAACAACTAAAAAAGCACTTTTAATATCACTTTTTTCATATTCTCTTTGATACCAACGAATTTTCTTTTCTTCCACAAGTTTTACTAAATTCGCATCTAATTCTGGACTGATTACAACTATATCTGCACCTTGTTTGAGTAAAGGAATAATTTTAAATCCTGCAACTTTTCCCCCACCAATAACAACAACACGTTTCTCATTAACTCGCACTGTAAGTGGATACATACTGATCTCCCTTCAATAACTCCGTCGTTTTCTGAATTAACATATCTTGAAACGCTTCATTCTTCCCTAAATATGGACTGATTTTTATCTCTTCCAATTCATATTGGCGCACTTCTTTCTCAATATGTTTCATAAGTAAACCTGTAAATAACAAGTAAGGCAGTACAACGATGTTCTTTTCTTTTCGTTCTACAACTTCCTTTAACTTCTCCTCAAATTTTGGCTCTGCAGCCGCTAAATAACAAACTTCTACTTTTTTAACCTTCTCTTCCGTTTGAAATAAAGAAGCAATCCAGTTTATATCTCTTAATACTTCAGGATCACTGCTCCCTCTTGCAACGAGAAGTAACGTCACTTCATTTTTATCTTCCTGTTCGATGCCACTTCCGCTATACACCGATTTAACAAGTGTTTCTGACACACCAAACGGATTACCATAAGTCACTTTAACATTCGGATATTGATTCTTGAGCTTTACCAATTCAAACGGGATATCTTTTTTTACATGACCTGCCGCTAATAAAAAAACTGGAATAACAATAACCTCTGTAGCACCACGCTTCAAACATATACGGAACCCTTCATCAATATTTGGATTCGCTAACTCTAAAAAACAAACTTCTTGAATATTCGCTTCTATACGACTCATACACGATGTAATAAATTGAATCGCCTCTTCTTTTGCTGTCTTCAAACGACTTCCATGACATATATATAAGACGGCTTTCATTTTACAACACTCCACTTACTTGATAAGCATTTTCCGTTTGCTTCTCAAACCAATGGATTTTTTCTCTAAAACGGACAACTTCTCCAATTACAATCATGCTCGGATTTTGAATTTGCTCTTTTTTCGCAACATCTACAATTGTCCCTAACGTTCCAACAACTGTGCGCTGCATAGACGTCGTCCCCTGCTCAATAATAGCAACTGGCGTACTTTTATCTTTTCCATGCTTCATCAGTTGTTCGCATATGTAGGGTAAATTACTAACCCCCATATATACAGCTAACGTCTCTACACCTTTCGCTAAATTTTCCCATTTCACTTCTTCTTTAGCACCTTCTTT
The DNA here is from genome assembly GCF_022663675.1 of Bacillus cereus group sp. BfR-BA-01355. Classification (NCBI taxonomy): domain Bacteria; kingdom Bacillati; phylum Bacillota; class Bacilli; order Caryophanales; family Bacillaceae; genus Bacillus; species Bacillus cereus group sp. BfR-BA-01355. Next base: position 33,480 of record NZ_JAKUFY010000029.1, on the reverse strand, counting down.
CCTATGCCCAGTCACAATAGCAAAACTTGCACTTGCATCACGGTGCGTCACTGGAATACCAGCATAAGCAGGTACAGCTATTCCAGACGAAATGCCTGGGACGATTTCAAATGGTACACCTTGCTTTGCTAATGCTTCCGCTTCTTCTCCTCCTCTACCAAATACAAATGGATCACCGCCCTTAAGCCTCGTTACAACTTTTCCTTTTTTCGCATACTTAATAAGAAATGTATTAATTGTTTCTTGCTTCATCGTGTGATAATTCGGGAGTTTCCCGCAATAAATTAAATCCGCATCAGGCTTTGCGTGTGAAAGCAGCTCTTTATTCACAAGGCGATCGTATAAAATAACATCTGCCTTCTCAATACATTTCAATCCTTTAACAGTAATTAAATCTGGATCGCCAGGACCCGCTCCAACAATATAAACCTTTCCCATCATCTCTCCTCATTTCTTCTATTAAAATGAAACTTCCATTCGTATATAAGAATGGAAGTTTTTATTTTTTCGTATTACTGATCTCTACTCATGAATAACAAAGCCCGCACCTTTTCGAATCTTCTTTTTTTCAAACAAAGAAATCTCTTTTACCTCTGGCAACGGTAAAAAATGCTTTTCAAGCTCAATCTCCGCAAGCTTAAATGCCTGTTCTTCACTTTGAGCAACAACAACAATCGGAACAATATCACTCACTAATACAGCTTCAAATCGATATAAATCCATATTGTCCTCCCTAAGACGCTATGACATCTTCTAACACGTTATTTAACGCTATTTGTAATGTATCTACACCAACACGACCTACAAAATCATAAAATGTTTCGGCTGGTAATTTATTCTCTTTGAAATAACTTATAAATGATGCGAGTACATCAGGTAAATCCTCGCCATCTATTTTTCCTTTTAACTTTTGATTGTAGGCACCGCCATCTAACAACGTTCCACCTACGTATATTTCAAACGCTTCAACAATTCCCTTTTCCTTCGTTTTCATTTTCACCCCTTGTAATCCAATGTCAGCAATTTGACGTTGACCACATGAATTCGGGCATCCTACCATATGAATTCGAACTGGAACATCAAGTGCAATTTGTGTATCTAAGTATTCTGCAATTTTTCGTAATCTTTCTTTCGTTTCTACTAGTGCAAGATTACAATATTCAATACCAGTACATGAAACCGCATGACCAATAAATGATTTGGGGCTTGCAGATATCGCTTCAAACAACGGTTCACTAAGTAATCCTTTTACATTTTCCGGCGGAACGTTCGGAATAATAAAATTTTGTGAATTACATGTACGAATTTGTCCATTTCCATATTGCTTTGCGATTCTTGCAATCTCAAACATTTCTTCTGCATGTAAACGACCTACTGGTACATTAAAACCTACATATTTTAATCCCTCTTGTTTTTGGTCTTGAACACCATAAAAATAGCCTGCATTCCATCCTTTGAGTGCACTTTCCCCTTTACTTTGTAAAGGCCCTGTATACTCTATTAGTTTCTCTTTAAATCTCTCTGCTCCCCAGTCCGCAACAAGAAATTTCAAACGGGCTAAATGACGTTTCTCACGATATCCAAAATCACGGAATATAGTAGCAATCGCAATCGCCACTTCCTTCACTTCTTCTGGTAAAACAAACACATCTAATTCATCAGCTAAATATGGACGGGCTGATAACCCTCCGCCTACTTTTATATGAAAACCAACTTTTTTCTCACCATCTATTTCTTTCGTAGCAGGTGTAAATGCAACACAGTTAATCTCTGCGTTTGCTGAGTTATAAATATTAGAACTAATAGACATTTTAAATTTACGTGGCAAGTTAGAAAACTCTTCATTATGTTGGAAGTAGTCATATACTTCTTTCACAATATGTGTCGTATCAAATAGTTCATTTGCATCAATTCCAGCAAGCGGATTACCTGTAATATTCCGCGTAATATCACCACAAGCCCCCGCTGAAGATAATCCAACTCTTGCTAATCTTTTAAAAATATCTGGAATTTGCTGAATTTCTAACCAGTGAAACTGAATCGCCTGTCTCGTAGTAATATCTATTACATCACGTCCATAATCCTCAGCGATAGAAGCAAGTACTTCTGCCTGCGCATTTGTAATAATCCCTGACGGAATATTTACCCGCATCATAAAATAACCAGCTTCTTTTGGACGTTGTAAATACAATCCTGCCCATTTAAAGGCATCCCACTCTTCTTTCGGAATAGATTCAAATCCATTTTCCGCATAGTAAGGAATATCATTAAAAATTTCTAAACCATCTTTTTCTAATTTATTTTTCTCCGTCTGATTTAATTTTTCATTGTTAGCCCATACTTTTTCATAACTCATTTTTAAATCCCCCTATATAAAGTGAAACTTTAATCAGTAGAGTTTTGTTCATCCCACGCTGATTATTAGCCTTAACCAATCGGGTATTTACGGGCAACCCGACTCCCACCTAACTTCTTTGCCCCAACCGAATTTTGAGGTGGGAATTTTACTTCCCGGCAAATAGCGGGATAAAACTACGCTCTTGTAAGTACTTCACGATTTGTTCTGCACATTCTTCAATAGAATATTTGTGCGTTTCTACAATTAATTCTGCTTGTTCTGGCTCTTCATAAGGCGAATCAATACCTGTGAAATCCTTAATATCACCTTTTCTTGCCTTTTTATAAAGCCCTTTCGGATCACGTTTCTCACACTCTTCAATCGGACACTTCACAAAAATTTCAATAAATTCATCTGCCGCTAATAAATCTCTTACTTGTTTGCGATCTACTCGAAATGGCGAAATAAACGCTGTAAGGACAACTGTTCCTTGATCTACAAATAACTTTGCCACTTCGCCAATACGTCTTATATTTTCCATGCGATCACTTTCAGAAAATCCTAAGTCTTTATTTAAACCGTGGCGAATGTTATCCCCATCCAGCACATAATTTCCAATATTCTTTTCAAACAGTTTACGAGCGACCGCATTCGCTACTGTAGATTTACCCGAAGCTGATAAACCAGTAAACCAAATTACAAAACTGTGATGTCCATTCTTCACTCTTCTATCATCTTTTGAAACCGAAGCTATATGCCAAGTAATATTCGTATCCATCTCGTTCTCTCCCTATTCTGTTACTACTTCTTTTTTTAAACCTTTAATTAGCACTTCTACTACTTCTTTACGACTAAATGTACTTGGCGGAATCTCACCGTTTCTTAATAATTCTCTTACTTTCGTACCCGATAAAATAACATGATCTTCTTTTCCGTGCGGACATGTTTTCGTTGAAGCCATCGCTTCACATTTCGTGCAGTAAAAACTATGTTCAAAGAATAGTGGTGTAATGCCTAACTCTTCTATCGTAAAATTCGTGAAGATTTCTTGCGCTTCGTATGTTCCGTAATAATCTCCTACTCCGGCATGATCACGCCCTACAATAAAGTGTGTACATCCAAAATTCTTTCTTACTAACGCATGAAATATAGCTTCCCTTGGTCCTGCGTAACGCATTGCAGCAGGAAATACACTTAAAAAGACACGATTTTTCGGATAATAGTTTTGAAGGAGTACTTCATAGCTTTCCATTCTTACATCAGCAGGAATATCATCCGATTTCGTTTCTCCAACGAGTGGATTTAAAAAGAGACCATCTACAATTTCAAGAGCAGATTTTTGAATATACTCATGGGCACGATGTACCGGGTTTCTCGTTTGAAATCCGACTACTGTTTTCCACCCACGTTTTTTAAATTCTTCTCTCGTTTCAATTGGGTCTAAACGATAAGAAGGAAATTGATTATTTTCAAAGCGTTTTGTTAGAATAATAGTTCCTCCAACGTAAACGTTTGGCCGTTCATATAACTTTTTCACTCCTGGATGAACCTCATCCGTTGTTTTATATACAAGTAACGCTTCTTTTTCTTTATCTGGTACGAAAATATCTTCTATTTGAATAACACCATATATATTTCCATTGTTGACAAGCTTTACTTCCTCTCCAGTCTTCAGGCTTTCTGCGACTTCTTCTGTTACCGGTAATGTAATCGGTATACTCCACACACTACCATTTGCTAAACGAAGCGTTTCTACGACTGAATCATAATCTTCCTTCCCTAAAAAACCAGTAAGCGGGCTATATCCACCTGTCGCCAATAGTTCTAAATCACTTAAAGCAATATTGTCTAATTTAATTTCTTTTTCAATTTGTGATACCTCATATGTCTCATCTATACGGTTTACTAATTCGTTTACTGTGCTCATTTTCTATATCCCCTCTTAGCTTTATTTCAAGATTCATCTTATTGATAATGAAGACCACATTCGGTTTTCATTTTCCCAGCCCATCTACCATCTCTTGAATCGCCACCATCCCCTACAGGTAAAGTACATTTCTCACACCCAATACTTGGATAGCCAACATCATGCAACGGGTTATACGGCAAGCTATGTTTGTATACATATCGCCAAACTTCTTTCCACGTCCAATGAATGAGTGGACAAACTTTAATAGATTGAAAACGATGATCTTGATTTATAAACTTTGTATGCTTACGTGTTTCTGATTGTTCCCTTCTTAAGCCCGATATCCATGCTTTTTCCACGACTAATGATTTTTCTAAAGGTAAAATTTTTCTAATCTTACAACAAAGATTCGGATTGCTCTCCCACAGTTTTTCACCATGCAACTTCGCCTGTTCATCAAGTGTAAGTTCTGGCTGTTTTTCTATAATATTCAATGAAGGAAATCGTTCCCTCACTCTTTGAATTAATTCATACGTTTCTTGAAAATGAACATTTGTATCTAAAAATACAACTTTAGCAGATGGATTTACTTGGTTTATAAGGTGCAGCAATACCATACCTTCCACCCCAAAGCTACATGCATAGACGATTTCATCTTTATACTCTTCATAAGCCCAATTTAATACTGATAACGCGCCTTTTGTTTCATCTTCTTCCGAAAATGAAACAACATTTTCTTCCCACGTTTCATACGTCAACATGTTTTTTCCCCCTGTAAAAGCAAAAAGACGGTTTTAACCTAATGAAAATAGGTTAAAACCGCCTCTAGTTTTTCTAGTCAGCGCTTTTCACTTTAAACGTACTTTTTCACTTTTCTCTAACTGAATTACTTTTCCATCTTGCACAACAATTGTAATTGAACCATATTTCATATCAGCAAGCATCGCTTCAATCTTCTCGGATACTTCATCAAAATGTTCCCGTACACTCACGCGAACAGCCCCCCTTTTTATTCATAAAAAAAATCTTTCCCATTTCGAAAAGACTGTTCGGTAATATATTTTACCTTATCTTTCAAAATGGATTCCATTTTGCTGGATTTAGCACCTTGCTTTCTATAAGCAGGTTGCCGAGCTTCTTCGGGCCAGTTCCCTCCGCTTCTCTTGATAAGCTTTGTATTTGTATTTTATCACAATTCTGATTTTTTTCAATCCTAGTTTTCCGATATATTTTAATTATTTTATTTTACAAAAAAGGAATTGCCCATCCGAACAACTCCTTTTCTATTTAGACAAGCTCTTTAATACGTATGCGATCGTTCCCAATAATATTTTCATATGTTTCGCGTTCCACAACTACTTGCGATGTTCCGCCTTTTGCAAAGACCACGGCTGGTCTTCGAATCCGATTGTAATTATTCGCCATCGAATACCCGTAGGCTCCTGTACAGGAAACTGCTAGTAAATCAGCAGAAGCGACTTTTGGTAAATGAATATCCCAAATCAACATATCTCCACTCTCACAGCATTTCCCAGCAATCGAAACGAGTTCCTCATTCTCATCATTCCCTCGATTCGCTAACATTGCTTCATAACGCGCACTATATAAAGCAGGTCTTAAATTATCTGTCATTCCACCATCGACTGATACATATTTCCGAATACCAGGAATATCTTTCACAGATCCAACTGTATAAATTGTTGTCCCAGCATCACCTACAATGCTACGGCCTGGTTCAATCCATATTTCTGGCAATGGATATTCACATACAGTAAATTGTTCTCTCACTGCACTTGTTACAGCTCGCACATATGTCTCAAGAGTTAATGGTGTATCCGACTCTGTGTAGCGTATTCCAAATCCCCCGCCTACATTTAACACTTTTACTACATAGTTTGTTTGCTCTCTCACTTCTTCTAAAAATTGGCGAAGAACTTCAATTGCTCGAACAAAACCAACTGTTTCAAATATTTGCGATCCGATATGTGAATGAATCCCTAGCACATTATAATTTGATTTTTGTAAAGCAAATCCAATTGCCTGCATCGCTTGACCGTTTGAAACGCCAAATCCAAATTTCGAATCATCTTGGCCTGTTGTAATATATTCATGTGTGTGCGCCTCTACTCCAGGCGTTACACGAATTAATATGTTCACAAATTTTCCATGTTGCATCGCTAAATCGTGTAAAATTTCTAATTCAAAGAAATTATCTACGACAAAACAACCAATATTCGCCTGAAGAGCCATCACTATCTCTTCTTCTGTTTTATTATTTCCATGAAAATGAATACGTGATGCTGGAAATCCTGCTTGGAGCGCAGTATATAATTCTCCCCCAGAAACAACGTCTAATGACATATTCTCTTCACGAGCTACTCGGCACATCTCCATGCACAAGAACGCCTTGCTTGCATATGCTACTTGATAAGAGAAACCACTTTCTTTAAAAGCACGATGAAACGCTCGGCATTTTCCTCGAATAGACTCTTCATCGTATACATAAAGTGGTGTTCCGTATTGCTTTGCTAGCTGCGTCGTATCGCACCCTCCAATTTCTAAGTGTCCTTGCCCATTAATTCGGCTTGTGCCGTGTAAATACATTTAAATTCCTCCCTTATTTCCTCTAAAACTCATAACCCCAATCTTCTATTCATTGCAGCACGCTTTTAGATAGACAAAAAACGCGCGGAACAATGTTCACACGCGTTTCTTATTAGGAAAAATATATATTGAAAAAATAAACGAGTTGTTATCTCCTCAAAATAAGAAACCGCATCAACATCTCCAAATAGCTCTCCATAAAATAAATCTTATGACAGTACTACATTTATTCAATGTAGTCCCAATATATGAATAAGATGGTTATTCTTATATTTCGGCAATAGTCCCTTTCAACCTATGATCACAGATTCCATTAAATCTCCCATAGCTTACTCTTTCCTATCGCGGCCTCTACCTTTGAGAGTAGATGAGGTAAGTCTATTTAATTTTCAAACATCTAATTGTTGCTATTAACAATACCAAAGGACCATTTTATTTGTCAAACAATTTTTTATATTGTTTTTTTACAGTTTAATTTTGTATCGTTTGGTAAGCGCTTTACTGAAATCTTTGTCACTTCCCATTCGCCTTCTTCGTTATTAAATGTAATCGTTACCTTCTCAAATGGTGGAGCAATTTTCCCAGCAACACGTTCATACTTTGTCACTTCAATACTTGCTTGAAATAAATATGTACCGCTATACACTTTTTTTAAACTAATAATTTTAGGACATTGATAAGGTTTCAAACTTCCATATTGTTTTTCAATTGCTTTATTTATTTTTGGAAATAAAACAGAATAAAGTGCATCTTCCATAAGAGGTGCATCATATTGAGCTACCGACACACTCGGTGAAGTAAAAAGTATAACACTACTGCATGCTATAAAATATAATAATTTTCGCATTATAACCTCCGTATATCACGCGATTCTTTCTACGTACGATAATTATCATACATAGAAATTCTGTTTTATTGTCTCCCACCAATCTTTTTCTACTCGATTATTATAAAAAAGCCCACAACCCCCTTTTATTTTCGTATAATGATACTCATAGTATAATAATCATAATAACAAAGGACTGTTCGTATATATAAAAGGAGTCGTTAAGCAAACTGACTCACAAGAACTGTCATGCTTTTTAGGAGAGGAGTATATTATGCTACAACATCTGTTTCCAAAACTGCGATTTGCACTCGTTGCAGTCGTTTTACTATGGATTAAAACATATATTGTGTACAAGCTAGCATTTGATATTAAAATTGATAATTTCTTTGAAGAATTCATGCTTTTTATTAATCCACTAGCTGCGTTACTTTTATTTTTCGGCTTAGCTTTACTTGCATCTAAGCACCGAAACCGAATTATAATTGGAATCAGTTTTATACTGTCATTTATTTTATTTGGAAACGCAATGTTTTATGGGTTCTATAACGATTTCGTTACTTTCCCGGTTTTATTCCAAACAAACAATATGGCTGATTTAGGGACAAGTATAAAAGAACTCTTTACGTACAAAACATTACTTTTATTTGCAGATGCAATTATTTTAATGTTTATTTCGCGTAAATTCCCATCATTTGGCGACAAAACACCACTTTCCCGCTCAGAGAAGCGAACTTTCTTTAGCGGTGTAACAGCTTTATTAGCACTACAAATTGTTGTATCAGTTATTTATAAACCACAAATGTTCTCACGCTCATTTGACCGTCAAACTGTTGTGAAAAATTTAGGTTTATACACATATCATCTATTTGATATTACACTTCAATCCAAGTCTTCAGCTGAGCGTGTATTTGCAAGTGGCGATGGATTTTCTGAAATTAAGAACTATACAGACTCAAAAGACAAGCAAGTTGATAAAAACTTATTTGGAGCTGCAAAAGGTAAAAATGTAATTTTAATTTCAATGGAATCTACACAAAGCTTTGTTATTAATAAAAAAATAAATGGAAAAGAAATTACACCATTTTTAAATGAATTTATTAAGGATAGCTTCTATTTCGATAACTTCTATCATCAAACTGGACAAGGTAAAACTTCTGATGCTGAATTTATCGTTGAAAACTCACTTTACCCACTAGATCGTGGTTCTGTATTCTTTACTCATGCAACAAATGAATACACAGCTACACCAGAACAATTAAAGAAATACGGATATTCTTCTGCCGTCTTCCATTCAAACGATAAAACGTTTTGGAATCGGGATGTAATGTATCCTACACTTGGATATGATCGTTACTTTAATTTAAATGATTACGTAGGAACGGAACAAATGTCTGTCGGTTGGGGATTAAAAGATAAAGAGTTCTTTGAACAATCTATTCCAAAGTTAAAATCTTTACCGCAACCGTTCTATACAAAATTTATTACATTAACAAATCATTTTCCGTTTCTTCTAAATCCGGAAGACCAATATGTTGATGAATTCAACTCAGAAAGTGGTGTTGTAAACCGCTACTTCCCAACTGTTCGTTACACAGATGAAGCTCTTAAATTATTTATTAAACAATTAAAAGAAGAAGGACTGTATGATAATTCCGTTATTGTCATTTATGGTGATCATTATGGTATTTCCGAAAACCATAACGCAGCTATGGCACAGTTCCTAGGAAAAGATACTATTACACCATTCGATTCTATGCAATTACAACGCGTTCCTCTTATTATTCATGTGCCTGGTCAAGAAGGAAAAGTTGTTTCTAAAGTATCTGGTCAAATTGATATTAAACCAACGCTCCTTCATTTACTTGGTATTAAAACAAATAAATCCGTTGAATTTGGAACTGACTTATTTATTAAAGAAAAAGACCCGCTTATGGTAATGCGTGATGGTAGCTTTGTTTCTGAAGAGTATGTTTATACAAAAAATATGTGCTACAAAAGAAGTACGGGTGAAGAAGCTGACATGACGCTATGTCAGCCGTATGTTGAAAAAGCAAAAACAGAATTAAAACTCTCCGATAAATTAATTTATGGAGATTTATTACGTTTCGATCCTAATAATCGATATAAAACCGGAACGATGACAACGAAATTTGAATAGTAAAGGAAGCAACTTTATACAAGTTGCTTCCTCTTTTTATTTTCACTTAATTTATTCCTCATCCTTCTATGAAATCTTTCACAAATTGGTAATTTCTTTCGTATGAGGAATAAATTTATGGTATGATAAAATAAGTAAACTTTCATACACTAATTAAGAATTTATTACAGAAAGCAAGGGATCAGATTTTGTATAGAGCAGCTATTCCAAACTTATTTACGCTCGGAAATTTATATAGCGGATTTTTATCAATCGGCTATGCATCTTTAGGATATTATAAATCAGCTGCTATTTTAGTACTTATCGGGATGATGTTAGATAGTCTTGATGGTCGTGTTGCTCGTTTATTACGTGTTGATTCACAAATGGGAAAAGAGCTCGACTCGCTTGCAGATGTCGTAACATTTGGTGCAGCACCTGCTGTTTTAATGTATTACACATCTTTCTCAAACTACGGAATCATCGGATTATACATAGCGGGATTATTCCCTCTTTTCGGGGCATATCGTTTAGCACGATTTAATGTAACACCATCTTCTACTTCAATGAAATATTTCACTGGAGTACCGATTACAGCAGCGGGAGGGCTTGTTGCTTTCTTAACATTATTTTCACATACCATTCCAAAAATCGTTCTTATTACCGTATTTGTAACGTTCGCATTTTTAATGGTGAGCCGCATTCGTATCCCAAGTTTAAAAGATGTACCAATTCCACGATATAGCATCATTATTACACTATTTTTAGTTGGAATCATTATTACAATGTATCAAACAGGATTTGGCAATTTTTCTGTTTTCTTATTCATTGCCATTCCACTATATATTTTGTACATGTTATCTCAATTCATTAGACAAAGACCGTCTAAAAAAGCGAATAAAGAAAAATAAGAAACCTTCCGAGTCCGGAAGGTTTCTTTTTATTTTGTGACTAATACCTTTTGATTTACAGGTGTTACTGGCTCTTCGCCGTTTAATACAGCTAAAATATTTCTGACAGCCATTTCAGCCATCGCATCACGAGTTTCAAACGTTGCATTCCCTACGTGTGGAGCAAGCACTACATTCTTTAATTCTTTTAGCTCTTCTGTAATTTTCGGTTCAAATTCAAACACATCAAGAGCTGCCCCTTCAATTTCATTCGTTTTTAATGCATGAGCAAGTGCCGCTTCATTCATAATTGGTCCACGTGAAGCATTTACAATATACGCTGTTTTCTTCATCATTTTAAACTGCTCTTCATCAATCATATGATGTAATTTTGGATTATAAGCACAGTTAATTGTAATAAAATCTGCTGTTTGTAATAATTCTTCCAACGTCACATACGTTGCTCCCAGTTCACTTTCAGCTTCAAGCTTACGATTTGGCCCTGTATATAAAACACCCATTCCAAATGCTCTCGCACGTTTTGCAACAGCCTTCCCGATTTCTCCAAGACCAATAATTCCAATTGTCTTACCGTGGACTTCTCGTCCTAAGAAAAATAACGGTGCCCATCCGTTAAATCCAGTCGTACGACATAACGTATCCCCTTCAGGAATTCTACGCGCCGCTGCTAAAAGAAGTGCAAATGTTAATTCTGCAGTCGCTTCCGTTGATACTTTCGGTGTATTCGTTACTGCAATTCCTTTTTCGCCAGCATACGTGTAATCAATATTGTCGTAACCAGCACCATAGTTTGCAACAATCTTTAAATGAGGCGCTGCATCAATAACTTCTTTTGGCACCTTTGTTGAAAGTAAACTTAACAATGCATCTTTATCTTTTACACGCTCTGTTAATTCATCTATAGAAATTAACTCCTCTTTATCGTACATTTCTACATCATGATCTTTTAATAGTTCTAATCCAATTTCTGGAATTTTTCCCGCTACTAATATTTTTGCCACTACTAACACCTCTTCTATAGAAAATAAGATATCTCTTATATTTCATTGTAAGAAATCCATATATAAAAACCAAGGAATTTGATTATAGTTTTGAAAATCGACACTTTTCCATAAAAAAAGAGGAGATACAACTCTCCCCTCTTCTTACGCTTTTTCCTGCGATTCTTTTCCGAGCTTCACATCAATAGTTCCTTCTGCAACCGTATCGCTAATTTGCTCCTCAATAACCGATTGAGATGCAGCATTCGTTTCAGACGTATAAGCTTGTTGCTGTGCAACTTGTACATTTTGTTTATTTTGTTGTTTCGCCATTTCTTACCCTCCTTTTCATTCTTTCTTATTTTGAACAAAAAGGACGGTTTTCATCAAAAAATCGCGTTTCATTTTAAATTTGTTACTTCTTCTTCAAGCAACCTCATTACTCTTGCTCGCTTCGTAAATGTTGCGACCTGAGTAACACCGTGAGCTCGTAATGTTTGTACATTTTCTTGTACATAATTCCCTAAATCATTTGGATAATGGGCATCCGAAGAAATCGTAATTGGAACACCATACTTAGCTAATACTTGTAAATATAGTGGACTTGGGCACATCTCACGAACAGGGTAACGATAGTACAGTCCTGCATTTATTTCTGTTGCCGTATTCGTTTCTACTAACGCACAGGCAATTTCCTTATAATAAGAAAGCTGTTCATTCTCATCCAATCGATAATTAAATACTTTTATATTATCAAGATGAGCGATAATATCAAATAACTCTGTATGAATCGCACTCTCAACTGTTTTAAAAAACGTATCGTATAATGTGCGTAGGTCATGCACCTCAAAATATTCTTTCGTATCCGGATTATCAAATCCCCAGCCATTTAGAAAATGAACGGAACCAATTACATAATCAAAGTCTCCTAGCGCTAATAATTCTTTTAACTCTCCTTCACAATCAAGAAAATAATCCGCTTCAACTCCAAGTTTAAGTGTGACACCTCTTTTACTCCATCGTTCTTTCGCTTCTTCAATTGCCTTTGTAAAATCATACAGTGAAACTACCCTTACTTGATCTAACCATTCCTTCTGTATACGACCAAGCTTAGAATCACTAATATCTACATATTTTTCATAATATCCTTTCGCTTCATGAAAACGATATAGATGATCAACAATTCCCACTTCTTTTATTCCTTTTCGCACAGCTTCTTCTAAATAGAGATCCATCCATTCTTTTGTAAATGGCCCTTCCTTCACACGCTTTTGCAAACGCTCTTGTGTTTTCATAAGCCAATCAATAGAATGCCTTTCTTGAAGCGGTTCATAACATTCCAACGCTTCATTTATTTTAGCAAGCCATCTTATTGAATACGGTCCTTCTTCTAAGTGAAGATGATAATCTACTTTCATATACATTCCCCCTTATAATGTATCTATTTCCCTTCTATCCCCAACTCTCGAAAGCTTTCCATTTCGTTCTTTCACCTCTCGCATGACATCTTCCAATGCAATATTTTTTTCAGCCAATAAAACGAAACAGTGATAAAATACATCAACCATTTCTTTCACTACTTCTTCTTTATCATTATTTTTACATGCGATAATTACTTCAGCGCACTCTTCACCAATTTTCTTTAAAATTTTATCTTCTCCTTTTGAAAATAAATAATTTGTATACGATTCAGGAAGTGGGCTTTCCTTTCGTTCTTCAATTGTTTTATACAGCAACTTAAAGGCATTTTCCATATGTATCCCCCCTATATAATTTGATAGTGAAAGCATGTCTTCTCCCCCGTATGACAAGCAGGCCCTACTTGTTTCACATTCACAACAATTGAATCTTGATCACAATCTAAGTATAGAGATTGCACATATTGAACATTCCCTGATGTTTCTCCCTTATTCCATAACGACTGCCTCGAACGAGAATAAAACCATGTTCTTTTCGTCTCTAACGTTTTTTCATATGCGTCTTCATTCATATAAGCTAGCATTAAAACTTCTTTCGTACCTTCTTCGATGACAATTGCTGGTATTAATCCTTTTGAAAAATTAGGTTTCATAACCGCACCTCAACATTTGCATCTCTTAATTTTCGCTTTACACTCTGCACTGTCGCCTCACCATAATGAAATATGGATGCCGCTAACGCTGCATCAACCGTTGTCTTTTGAAAAACTTCTATAATGTGATCCGTATGACCACAGCCCCCTGATGCGATGACTGGAATGGAAACACTTTTTGAAATCTCTTCTGTTAAACGAAGATCATATCCACTTTTCGTTCCATCTGCATCCATACTCGTTAACAAAATTTCACCCGCCCCGAGCTTAACAACACGCTTCGCCCATTCTATAGCATCCATTTCTGTGTCAACTCTTCCACCGTTGACGTATACGTTCCATTTATCTTCCGCTACTTTTCTAGCGTCAATTGCGACGACAATACATTGTGATCCAAAGTGTTCTGCCCCTTCTTCGATTAGCTTCGGGTTTCGCACTGCCGCTGAGTTTATTGAAACTTTGTCTGCTCCAGCTCTTAGTAAATTGTACATATCTTTCACACTTGAAATCCCCCCGCCAACCGTAAGAGGAATAAATACTTTTGCTGCTGTTTTTTCTACAACATCTATAATCGTTTTTCTTCCTTCATGGGTCGCCGTAATATCTAAAAATACGATTTCATCTGCCCCTGCCTCGTTATATGCTTCAGCTATTTCAACCGGATCACCGACATCTTGTAATCCTATAAAATTTACACCCTTTACGACTCGCCCTTCTTTCACATCTAGACATGGAATAATTCGTTTCGCTAACATAACTTCGTTACCTGTAATACTTCTTCTAAATCAATCTTTTTCTCGTAAAGCGCCTTTCCAATTATGACACCATATATATTCATATCATTTAACTTTTTCACATCTTGAATAGATGCCACTCCTCCAGAGGCAATGAGACGAATGCCCACACTTTTTTGAAGTAACGTCAATTGTTCAAAATTTGGCCCTGCAAGCGTCCCGTCTTTCGAAATGTCTGTAAACACAATCGTTTGAACACCTAAACTTTCCATTTGTTTCGCTAAACTAATATAAGAAATTTCAGACAAATCAAGCCAACCTCTCGTTGCTACGAAACCATTTTTCGCATCAATTCCAACAATGATTTTCTCTTTATATAGATGAACTGCTTCCTCTAAAAATGACTTATCATAAAGAGCCGCTGTTCCTAAAATCACTTTTTCTACACCTACTGACAATAACTTCTCCACCGCTTTAAGTGAACGAATTCCTCCTCCCACTTGCACAGGAATACGTACCGCCTTGCAGATTTTTTCAATGACGAGAAAATTTAGCGACTCGCCAGCAATTGCACCGTCTAAATCAACAATGTGTAGTATTTCCGCTCCAAGCTTTTCAAATATGATCGCCTGCGCTACCGGATCTTCATTCATCACCGTTTCTTTACTAAACTCTCCTTGATAAAGTCTAACGCATCGCCCTTCCTTTAAATCGATAGCCGGGAAGATTTCCATGCTTCTACCACCCCTTGAAAATTTTTTAATATTTGCATGCCAATTTCACCACTTTTTTCTGGATGAAACTGTGCACCAAATACATTTCCTTTCGCTACAAACCCTGGTACTTGCATTCCATAATCACTTACTCCGCATACAATTTCATCTGGACAATCCGCGTAATATGAATGAACATAATACACGAAAGAACCATCTACTAATCCATTCCAAAGCGGAAATTCTCTTTCCTTCCTTAATTCATTCCATCCCATATGAGGAATTTTATACGAAACTTTTAACTTACGAATTTCCCCTGGTAGTAAACCTAACCCACTACAACCTTTTAGTTCCTCACTTCGTTCAAATAAAAGCTGCATGCCCAAACATATACCGAGGAGTGGTTTTCCTATATCACAAACTTCTTTTAGTACACACACTAAATCTCTTTCTTCTAATACTTCCATCGCTTTCGGAAATGCACCTACTCCCGGTAAAATCACGCCATCGCTTCTCAATATCTCTTCTTTATCACTCGTTACAATGTGCTCTGCCCCAATATATTTTAATGCTTGCTCTACACTACGAATATTCCCCATTCCATAATCTATAATGGCAATCAATTACAACATCCCTTTCGTTGAATTTACACCAGTAATGTTGGCATTTTTTTCGACCGCTTCTCTAAGCGCTCTACCAAAAGCTTTAAATAATGCTTCAATTTTGTGATGTGTATTACTTCCATATAGAACGCGCGCATGTAATGTAATATTGGCAGCATGTGCAACTGCTCTAAAAAATTCTTCCGTCAATTCTGTATCAAAATCCCCGAGCTTCGGATTTGTTAATTCCCCTTGAAATACACAATATGAGCGTCCACTTATATCAATTGCGACAAATCCTAAAGATTCATCCATCGGTACATACGCTGAACCGTAACGATTAATTCTCTCTTTATTTTGCAATGCTTCTTTCAAGCAATTTCCGAGTACAATTCCAACATCTTCAACGGTGTGATGTGCATCGACAAATACATCACCTTCTGCCTCAACTTGCAATCCAAATCTTCCATGTCTAGCAAATAAAGTCAGCATATGATCGAAAAAACCAATCCCCGTTTGAATAGATACATTCGTACTTTCATCAAGCTGCAAACTTAATTTAATTTTTGTTTCTGTCGTCTGACGTACTTGACTGGACTGACGCATTATTTTTCCTCCTCAAACCTTATTTGGATTGCTCTCGCATGTGCATGTAACCCTTCTTTATTTGCAAGCTCTACAATATGATGCTGTACATTTTTTAATGCTTCCTCCGTATAAGAAATAAAACTTGATTTTTTCACGAAATCATCGACTGATAACGGAGAAAAAAATCTTGCCGTTCCGCTCGTTGGTAATACATGATTCGGTCCCGCCAAATAATCCCCGAGCGGTTCAGGTGCATATGGCCCAAGGAAAATAGAGCCTGCATGTTTCACATAATCTAGAGCATTCATCGGTTCTTTTATATGTAACTCTAAATGTTCTGGAGCAATTTCATTTGATAACTTTAGTGCCTCCTCTAAAGAAGGAACGATAAAGATGGCTCCATTTCTATTTATTGATTCACGTGCAATTTCACTTCTTGGTAACATTTCTAACTGTCTTTCTACCTCTTTTTCTACTTCTTTAGCTAGTTCCATATTCGTTGTAATACAAATTGCCGTTGCTCTCTCATCATGCTCTGCTTGCGATAATAAATCCGCTGCGATATATTTTGCATTACCTGTTTCATCCGCGACAACTACAATTTCTGATGGACCAGCAATCATATCGATATTTACTATTCCGTATACTTCTCGTTTCGCTAGAGCGACGTACAAATTTCCCGGTCCAACTATTTTATCCACTTTCGGAATCGATTCCGTCCCGTATGCTAAAGCCGCAATTGCTTGCGCGCCACCTATCGTATAAATTTCATCTACCCCCGCAAGATTTGCAGCAGCTAATATATGAGGATCAATTCCTTCTTTCCTCGGCGGTGTTACCATTACAATCTTTTTCACACCTGCGAGTTTCGCCGGCAATACATTCATTAATACTGAAGAAGGATATGAGGCTGTCCCACCCGGTACATATACACCTATATTTTCTAATGGCCGAATGAGCTGTCCTCTAATTATGCCTTTACTTTCACAATCGAATATTGAGTACTTCTTTTGCTTTTCGTGATACGAAACAATGTTTTTCTTCGCCTCTTTTAAAGCTTCTAAAAATGAATTCTCTACAAGCATACTCGCTTGCTGTATTTCTTCTTCACTTACACAAAAATCTTTCATCTCTACACCATCAAACTTTTTTGTATAGAAAGATAAAGCCTCATCTTTCCCTTCCCTTACATTTCTAATGATTTCTCTTACACTTCTTTGAACAGTTTCTTCTATTATATTAGCGTTTTCTCTTAGCACTTTTATTTTAGATAATGCCTCCTTAAAGTCTTCATAAATGATTTCCATTTTAAGTCCTCCTATTTCCCTGATAAGATTTCTTGCTCCATCATATTTACAATACTGAATATTTCGTCTTTTTTAGTTTTTAAGGCCGCCTTATTTACAATCATCCGAGCCGATATAGAGTGCATTTCCTCAAATACAATAAGTCCATTCTCTTGTAATGTTTTTCCTGTTTCAACAATATCTACAATTGCATCTGCCAATCCAAGAAGAGGAGCGATTTCTACAGAACCTTCTATTTTAATAATTTCTACGTCCTCTCCCTTATCATGAAAATAAGTAGAAGTAATATGTGGGTATTTCGTAGCAATTCTTTTCTTCCGGTAACTTTTCGGATTATACGTAGGAATAGAAGCAACACAAAACTTACAAATCCCTACTCCTAAATCCAGCATTTCATAAATATCTTTCTCGTTTTCCATTAAAATATCTTTTCCAACGATCCCAATATCAGCTACCCCATGTTCTACATAAGTAGCAACATCAACCGCTTTTACTAAAATAAATGAAACATTTGTATTTTTACTTTGAAATACAAGCTTCCGACCTTTATTTTTGAGTTCCGAACAATCAATTCCAATCTGCTCAAAGAGTGGAATTACATGTTTTTCTAATCTTCCTTTCGTTAACGCAATTTGAATGTTACGCATGAAGTCTCTCCTTCTTTCTGGACTACCCATTTCTCATTCCACACATATTCCACTAAGTATTCATTCTTTGCCTCAACGACCGTTCCTATTTTATTTTTTCTTGCAAATTGAAAGGTATCGCTTAAATTAGAGAATAGAGATAACCAGGCATTTTTCCCGTCCTTTCGAAGTAAATTTCGTAACCTTTCTGCTTCTGCTAATCTATTTAACTCATAATGAATCACAATATCAATTTGATTTCGTTCATATGGTTCTTGCTGCTCTTGTAGCGCCTTCACAATTTGATTTACTTGCACCGCGAGTCCAACAGCCGGCAGCGTTTCTCCAAAATTCCCAATTAGCTCATCATATCTTCCGCCACTAACGATTTCTTCTCCAATTTCATATATATATCCTTTGAAAATAACACCCGTATAGTAATCTAAGTGTTGAATCATGCCTAAATCAATTGATATGTAAGAACCATATCCTAACGTTTCCATTGTTTCATACATTTCTTTTACTCTTGCAATTGCCATTTTCATTTCATTACTTGAAGCAAGCTTTTCTGCTTCCTCAATAACTTCTAAATTTCCAAATAGCCTCGGTAATTTCTCAAGTAATCTTACTGTCTCATCGCATCGATCTAATTTCTTTTCTCCGATGAAATTTGAGAGGGCAGCATAATTTTTACTTTCTATATACGTTCTAAGTACCCTTTCTTCTTCATCATGGATGGAGAGCTTTTTTACAATACATTTATATAACTGTACTTGCCCAATCTCAATTGTAAAAGATTGCACATTCAACTTTTGAAGTGCTTGAATGACACTTATTACGCATTCAATTTCAGCTCTTACATTATCAATCCCGATAACTTCAATACCACTTTGTACGATTTCATTATATTTTCCAGAATGGGATTCATTTGCTCGAAATACATTCCCGCTATACGTCACTTTAAGTGGCGTATCCCATCTCTGTGTTCCAATAACTCTCGCTAAAGGAATTGTCATATCTGGACGTAAAACGATAATCCTTCCCTTTTCATCAAAAAATTTATACATCTTCTCTTCATCTATCGGTCTATTTTGAAATGCAAAAACATCATAAAATTCAATTGTAGGTGTTCTTATTTCCTCATAACCTCTCTCTAAAAAAGTAAGCCTTAATTTTTGCTCCACTTCTTCAATTAATGTACATTCTTCGAATAAATAATCTCTCGTTCCATTCGGGTTTGCCCGCTTCCATTTTGTCATCTAAATTTTCACACCTTTCCCCTTCTAATGTATGCCGATTTCATTCACCTAAGCCGAAAATAAAAAGAGCCTTGTAGACAAAATACCTACAAGGCTCTTCAATAGAGTGTAGGTACAACGGGAATACCCCTTGTACCTACACGTTTTCACGCTAGGTTCAAGGGTTTCATGTATGATGATGTAGTTGTGTAAGCATTGTAATAGATCGCACGATATTCATAATACTTACTCCCTTTCTCCTCTGATTTTCACATAGTATATAACAGTTAATTTTGAATGTAAATACATTTTTAATATTCCGTCACTTTTTTAATATAAAGCCACTTTTCTTTCATACTCTTTTATTTCTTGTTCATATTGCATTGTAATACTAATTTCATCTAAACCATTTAATAACTTCTCTTTCCACATTTTCTCGATTGTAAAATGGAATCTATGCGTATTCGTTGTAATTACTTCATTTTCTAAATCAACTGTGATTTGTTCCCTCGCATCTGTTTTAGCAAGTTGTTCACGCATATCTTTATCCATTACAATCGGTAACATGCCATTCTTCATACAATTCATATAAAAGATATCGGCAAATCCTCCAGCGATAATAACGCGGAAACCATAATCAGCAAGCGCCCATGGAGCATGTTCTCTTGACGAGCCACATCCAAAATTATCACCTGTAATTAATATGCTGGCTCCTTTTCTTTCTTGTGCATTAAGAGGAAAATTAGGGTTTTCTTGGCGATTATTATCATATCGCCACTCATCAAATAAAAACTTCCCAAACCCAGTTCTTTCAATTCTCTTTAAATATTGCTTCGGAATAATTTGATCTGTATCAATGTTATCATTCATCAGTACTGCGGCAGTACCTTTATGAATACGAAATGGCTCCATCATAACTCTCCTTTCTAATATCAACAAAATGACCATATAACGCAGCCGCAGCCGCCATTGCCGGGCTAACTAAATGCGTTCGTGCTCCCTTTCCTTGTCTTCCTTCAAAATTGCGATTTGACGTAGAGGCACAATGTTCTCCTTCAGGCACTTGATCTGGATTCATACCTAGACACATTGAGCATCCGGGCTCTCTCCATTCAAATCCAGCTTCTTCAAATATGCGATGTAATCCTTTATGCATCGCTGCTTCTCTTACCCTTTGAGATCCGGGTACAACAAGTGCTCGCACACCTTCTTTTACTTTCTTACCTTTCACGACAGATGCAGCAATTTCTAAGTCAGAAAGCCTAGAATTTGTACAAGATCCAATGAAAACATGTTGAACTGGAATGTCATACGTACTTTGTCCGGGACTCAATCCCATATAAGAAAACGCTCTTTCGTCATTTGCATCATACTTTTCTGGCAATTTCTCATCAATCCGAACACCCATACTAGGATTTGTTCCCCACGTAACGTACGGCGCTAAATCCGTAACATCTACTGAAATATGTAAATCATAAACTGCATCTAAATCTGTATAAAGTTCTGACCATTTTTTCTTAATAGATTCATAGTCTTTCGGCGCATATTTACGCCCTTTTACGTAAGCAACCGTTTTTTCATCTGGTGCAATAATACCAGCCTTTGCTCCCCCTTCAATTGCCATATTGCAAAGCGTCATCCTCTCTTCCATATCCATAGCATGAATGGTCTCTCCGTAAAACTCCATTACGTAACCTGTTCCAACTGCTACTCCGTACTTTGAAAGGAGATGTAAAATAATATCTTTCGCATAAACACCTTGCGGTAACTTTCCTTTTAACTCAATGCCCATCGCTTTCGGCTTTCGTTGCCATAACGTTTGCGTTGCCAATACATGTTCCACTTCACTCGTACCAATACCAAACGCTAGTGCACCAAAAGCACCGTGTGTTGCTGTATGACTATCACCACAAACAATCGTTTTTCCTGGCTGTGTGAGTCCAAGTTCTGGTCCTATAACATGAACGATCCCTTGCTCTTCATCTCCGATATCCGCTAATGGCACCTGAAATTGTTTACAATTTTCCCGAAGTGTATCTAGTTGCTGCTTCGCAATACGATCGGTAATATTCCAAACATCTTTCGTTGGAATATTATGATCCATCGTTGCAAATGTTAAATCTGGTCTGCGGACTCTTCGATTTGTAAGCCGCAAGCCTTCAAAGGCTTGCGGTGACGTTACTTCATGAACAAGATGTAGATCGATATATAATAAATCCAATCCATTTTCATTAGTCGCAACTACATGTCTTTCCCAAAGCTTATCTAGTAACCTTTTCCCCATTATTTTCCTCTCCCTACTAACGCTTGCTCTTCCATTTCTTGAATAACTGCCTTTGTAAATGAAATTGTCGTTTCAGTCCCCCCGATATCTGCTGTACATTTTCCTGATTTAAGGACTGCAGAAACTGCTTCTTCAATTGCATATCCTTCCCTCGTTAATCCGAACGATTGCCCAAGCATCATTGCAACAGAACGCATCATCGCAATTGGATTCGCCTTATTTTTCCCCGCAATATCCGGCGCTGATCCGTGAATAGGCTCGTATAATGAAGGCCCCTTTTCAGCGTGACTTGCTGATGGAAGCATTCCTAATGATCCAGCTAATACTGAAGCCTCATCACTTAAAATATCACCAAATAAATTTTCCGTTACAATAACGTCAAATCTTCCTGGATTTCGAATTAATTCCATAGCCGCTGCATCTACTAAAATGTGTTCTACTTCCACATTTGGGTAGCGAAGTGCTACTTCTTCTGTCACAGTTCTCCATAGTTTACTAGACTCTAAAACATTCGCTTTATCAATAGATGTTACTTTTTTCTTCCGCTTATTCGCTAATTGAAAAGCATACGAAACGATACGTTCAATTTCATGGCGATGATACGTAAGTGTATCTGTCGCCACTTCTTCCGTTCGCTCTTTCGGATAAGAAAAATAAATTCCGCCTGTTAATTCACGAACGACAACGAAATCAATTTCATCCGCATTTTTTAATGGTGATAAATGTGCAGTTGCACTTTCTACCGTTACAGGGCGAACATTCGCAAATACACCGAGTCCTTTTCTTAATGCTAATAATCCTTTCTCAGGCCTTTCTTTCGCACTATCCCACCTTGGTCCACCTACTGCTCCAAGTAAAACCGCATCACTCGCTAAACAGGCGGCAAGTGTTCGCTGTGGTAATGGTTGCCCAGTTAAATCGATAGCAACACCACCAAAGTACTCATCTTGCAAATGAAAATGATGTCCATATAGCCTTTCTACCATATGCAATACTTCCTTCGCACTTTCCATAACTTCTGGACCGACACCATCACCAGCTAAACAAACGATACGTTTTTCCATTTTTAACACTCCTTTTAACTGAATTTTCAGAACTTTAATTTGATAGGTGAGGAAAACTTCTCTCACCTATCAAATATTTATTTCACAAGCGCTATAAGAGATTTTAATTTCCCTGCTGCATGGACATAAGCTCTCGCCGACGCTTCCAATACGTCTTGCGCAACTCCGAAACCTGATATTTGGTGACTACCTTCTTTTAATTCAACATGAACGTGAGCAAGTGCATCTTGACCTTGTGTAATAGATTGTATGCGATAATCTGCCAATTCACATTCTAGTCCTAAAATTCTTTGAATCGCATTGTATATCGCTTCAATACTACCAGAACCAGTGGCTGCATCTTCATATACATTTCCTTCCTCATCCTTCAGCACAACTGTTGCGCATTGTGTACTATTTGATACGAAATGCACTTGTAATTGCGTAATGTTATATTGCTGGGCTGCAAATGCTGCTTCACCAAGCATAAGTGCACGTAAATCTTCCTCAGTAATTTCCTTTTTACGATCAGCCAATTTTTTAAACGCTTCGAATACCGCATCTCGCTCTTCATTTGTAAATTCATAACCAAGCTCTTTCATTTTTTCCGTAAACGCATGACGGCCAGAATGTTTCCCAAGTACAAAGAGATTTTGAGATTCTCCTATAAGCGCTGGTTCGATAATTTCATAAGTTGTTACTTCTTTTAGAACCCCATCTTGGTGGATGCCTGATTCATGAGCAAATGCATTCGCTCCAACGATTGCTTTATTTTTCGGTACAACCATACCCGTTAACCTGCTTACTAATGTACTCGTCGCCTTAATCTCTTTTAAAGTCATAGAAGGTTCTGCTTTATAAAAATCTTTTCTAATATGAAGAGCAACCGCAACTTCTTCTAACGCTGCATTCCCTGCTCTTTCTCCAATGCCATTAATCGTTCCTTCTACTTGCAATGCTCCGCCTTCAACCGCAGCTAACGAATTTGCTACTGCCATACCAAGATCATCGTGACAGTGACAAGAAAAAATCGCTTTTTCATATGATGGAACGGATTCTTGTAAGTATTTGAAAAGAGAATAATATTCTTCTGGATTCGTATATCCAACTGTATCCGGAATATTAATTACATTCGCTCCTGCGCGAATCGCAGTTTCTACTGCTTCAGCTAAAAATGCTCTCGATGTTCTTGTCGCATCTTCTGCAGAAAATTGTACTGTCGGAAATAATGATTTTCCAAGCGTAACCGAACGATGAATACTATTTAACACGTCTTCTTTTGACATACAAAGTTTATATTTCATATGAATATCACTCGTAGCTAGAAATACGTGTAGACGAGGAGATACAGCACCTTTCACTGCTTCATATGCTCTTCGAATGTCACTTTCTTTCGCTCTAGCTAAACTCATAACCGTAGCATTTTGAATTGTATTCGCGATGCGTTTTACTGATTGGAAGTCACCTTCGGAAGCTGCCGCGAATCCAGCTTCCATTACATGAATACCAAGCCTCTCTAATTGCCTAGCAATTTGTAATTTCTCTTGTTCATTTAAATTTACTCCTGGTGATTGTTCGCCATCACGAAGCGTTGTATCCATGAACAAAATCTGCTTCATATTATTTAATCCCTACCTTTACTCGCGGCTGTACGAAAGGCATCATTTCACGTAATTTACGTCCAACTACTTCAATTTCATGTTCATTCTCTTTCTCATTTGTCGCGTGGAAATTTGGTCTTCCTGCTTTATGCTCTGCAATCCAGCCTCTTGCAAATGTACCATCTTGAATTTCTGCTAATACTGCCCCCATCGCTTTCTTCGTATCTTCAGTAACAACGCGTGGTCCTGATACGAAGTCTCCCCACTGCGCTGTATCTGAAACTGAATATCTCATATTTTCAAGTCCACCTTCATACATAAGGTCAACGATTAGCTTCAGTTCATGTAAACATTCAAAATATGCAAGTTCAGGCTGGTATCCCGCATCAACTAACGTTTCAAACCCTGCTTTTACAAGTGCAGTCACTCCGCCGCAGAGTACAGCTTGCTCTCCAAATAAATCTGTTTCTGTTTCTTCTTTAAACGTCGTTTCTAATACACCAGCTCTCGTTGCTCCAATTCCGTCAGCATAAGAAAGTGCTTTTTCAGTCGCAACTCCTGTTGCATCTTGATATACGGCAAATAGTGCAGGAACAGCCCCGCCCTCGGCGAACGTACGGCGTACGAGATGCCCCGGTCCTTTTGGCGCTACTAGAAATACATCTACATTAGCTGGTGGTTTTACTTGATCAAAGTGAACATTAAATCCATGTGCGAACACGAGAGAATTTCCGGCTTGTAAATTTGGTTCAATTTCAGCTTTATATACTTCTGGTTGTAATTCATCAGGCAGTAGAATCATTACTACATCAGCTTTTTCCGCTGCTTCTGCTACTGTATATACAGAAAATCCATCTTCATTCGCTTTATCCCAAGACTTACCTTTTCTTAAACCTACTACTACATCAAATCCGTTATCACGTAAATTTTGCGCATGCGCATGACCTTGCGAGCCATATCCGATGATTGCTACTTTCTTTTCCTTTAATACATTTACTGTTACATCTTTCTCATAATAAACTTTTGCCATTTTCATTTCCCCCTATATTTAAATGATTATTGAATTAACATAACTTGCTTATCTTGTTTTTTCATACTACGTGTAAATGCTGTTACACCTGTTCTCGCAATTTCTTTCAAACCGTATGGTCTAAGTAATTCAATTAACGCTTCCACTTTATCTTGCGTACCTGTTACTTGCACAACTATGGAATCCTTCCCAACATCTATTACAGCGGCTCGAAACGGTTCAATTAAACTATATAATTCCGCCCTTGCTACAGAAGTTGCTACTTTAATAAGAGCAAGCTCTCTAGCAATCATCGCTTCTTCTGTAATATCTGATACTTTCAGAACATCGATTTGCTTATGAAGTTGTTTAATTAACTGCTCAACTTGCTGTTCACTTTCCACATGCACAACTATCGTCATTCGCGATATATCTGATGATTCCGTATGACCTACTGAAATACTTTCAATATTAAAATGTCTTCGTGTCATAACCCCTGTAATTCGGTTTAACACACCACTTTGATTTCGAACTGTCGCTGTAACAATTCTCTTCACCTTTTTTCCACTCCTTCCATTTGGTGAACGCCTTTCCCGGGCGCAACCATCGGCATAACTTTCTCAGATTGAAGTACACGGCAATCAATTAAGACTGGTTCTTTTAATTCAATCGCATGCTTCAACTGCTTCTTTGCAAGAAGTGGATCATCAATACGAACAGCTTTTATACCATACGCATTCGCAAGAGCGACGAAATCTGGTTGACACGACAATAAGGAATGTGAATATCTTTGATTATAAAATTCGTCTTGCCATTGCCTTACCATTCCTAAAGCTTCATTATTTAAAATAAATACTTTAACAGGTAAAGAATGTTCTTTTAATACACTTAATTCTTGTAGAGTCATTTGAAACCCAGCGTCACCAACAATTGCAATGACTAGTTCTTCAGGCTTTGCGATTTGCGCACCAATTGCTGCTGGAAATCCGAATCCCATCGTTCCCAATCCGCCAGAAGTTACCCATTTATCTGGATTTTTCAGCGGATAATATTGCGCTGCCCACATTTGATGTTGCCCAACGTCTGTTGTTACAATCGCTTCTCCTTTCGTGATTTCATATAGCATATCAATCGCGTATTGAGGTTTAATACTTTCAGAGTTTCGTTTATAAGAGAATGGATACTGTTCTTTTCTACTCTTTAATAAAGAGATCCATTCATGATGATTTTCTTTCCTTCCTTCTGGTTGAAGTAATACTTCCAATGCCCGCTTAGCACTTGCAACAATAGGAATTTCAGTCGGCACATTTTTTCCGATTTCTGCTGGATCGATATCGATATGCGCGACAGTCGCTCCTTTAGCAAAATAAGCTAAATTTCCAGTAAGCCGATCATCAAATCTCGCGCCTACATTAATGAGTAAGTCGCATTCATATAACGCCATATTGGCTGTGTAAGAACCATGCATTCCCCCCATCCCTAGAAAAAGTTCATCATCTGGCGGAAAGCCACCAAGACCAAGTAATGTATGCACAACAGGAATTTCATATTTACGCGCAAAACTTGTTAACTCTTTTGATGCTTTCGCATGCAATACACCTGCTCCAGCTAAAATTAACGGCTTGTTTGCAGCACTAATTGCTTGTAATAATTTGTTTATTTGGAGTAAATTCGGTTCATAATTTGGGTTGTATCCTGGTAAATCCATTTGCACATCATTACATCGTTCTCCTTGCTCTACTACCATATCTTTCGGAAGATCGATCACGACTGGGCCTGGTCTTCCTGTTTTAGCAATATGAAATGCTTCTTTAATAATTCGAGGTAAATCTGAAGCCTTTCGCACTTGATAGTTATGTTTTGTCACCGGCATTGTAAGCCCCATAATATCCGCTTCTTGGAAAGCATCACTTCCAATTAACGTTGTTGCTACTTGCCCTGTAAATACAACAAGTGGTAATGAATCAATCATCGCATCTGCTAGACCAGTAATCACATTTGTAGCACCTGGACCACTCGTTGCAATGACAACCCCTGGATTACCAGTAATTCTGGCATACCCTTCAGCAGCGTGAATTGCTCCTTGCTCATGCCTTGTTAAAATATGAGGAATTTCACAATCATACAGTGCATCATAGAGAGGTAAAACAGCACCACCAGGATAACCGAAAATCACTTCTACTCCTTCCTTTTCTAGCGCTTCTAACAATAGCTGTGCACCAGTTGCCAGTTTCTCTTCCGTTTTTGAAGACATTGTTCTTATAAGCCCCCTTTTTGAAAACCTTTATCAATAAAAAAAATCCTACGTCCACACTCCAGCTATGTGCTGAAGGGACGAAAGATTTCGCGGTACCACCCTTCTTTGCAAGAATACTCTTGCCTCAGTGACCCATAAATGGATCTAGCTAATAACGGAGCTACCGTCTAAGCCTAGACAAATGCTTCAGCTTAGCACTCAAGGGCGATGTTCGTCGACGTGAACCATCGGTTTTCAGCAACCACCGACTCTCTGTGAGGCTTCACAATCAACTACTCCTCCCTCTCAACGCTTTCTTATGTTATAAAAAGTTGTTATCCAACTTTATTTTCTTCGTAAATTTTCTCTCCATCTTCTATAACTAACTTTCGGAATTCTTCCAATAAACGATTCGTATGTGGACCCGTTTGCCCTAAACCAATCGTTCTACCATCTACTGTCGTAACAGCAATAACTTCAGCAGCTGTTCCTGTTAAAAACACTTCATCAGCTACATATACATCATGTCTTGTAAATAACTCTTCTCTTACGTCATATCCAAGTTTTTCGCCGATTTCTAAAATGGCGTTTCGTGTAATACCTTCTAATGCTCCAGCAGAACTTGGTGGTGTAATTAATTTATTTCCTTTAACAATAAACACGTTATCTCCTGATCCTTCAGCTACATATCCTTGATCATTTAACATAAGTGCTTCTTGTACTCCAGCTAATTTCGCTTCAATACGAACTAAAATATTGTTTAAGTAATTTAAAGATTTTACTTGAGGGGATAAAACATCGGGACGATTTCGGCGCGTTGCAACTGTTACAACTGGAATCCCTTTCTCATAATATTCTTGTGGGAATAAAGATAATTGTTCTGCAATTACTACTACATTCGGCTTCTTACATGAATCGGGATCCAATCCAAGATTTCCTGCTCCTCTTGATACAACAAGGCGAATGTATCCATTAGATAATTTATTTTGTCGAATCGTCTCAACAACAATATTCGTTACTTCATCTAATGAATATGGAATTTCTAAAAGGATTGATTTTGCTGATTCATACAACCGGACAAGATGCTCTCTCAAACGGAAAACATTACCGCTATAAACTCTAATTCCTTCAAATACTCCATCGCCATATAAATAGCCATGATCATATACCGAAACTTTTGCTTCATCTTTCGGAACAAATTCTCCATTTAAGAAAATCCATTGCTCATTCACTGGAAGTGCCTCCTATGTTCTATGAATTTTTTATTGTTTCCTAGTTTACTCTCCTTTTTAAATAAATCAAGTGAATTTTTAGAAAATTTATAATTTTTAATCGTACGTACATCTTTAATTATATTGATTTAACAACATTGTTAACGTTTACAAAAAGTCTGAAAATTTTTTTCGCCAATTTTCACTAAAAAAATATTTGTTTAAAAGAAGGATTTTCATCAATTAATACGAATCTATTGTATTCAATAAACGGACGTCCGATTTTATAAATCCGGGAATATATAACGACTTTTGCTGAAAAAGGGGGAAAATAACAAAAATAGCGCTGTCTAAAAATAACATTCATATTTTTCATTTCGTAATCATAATCCTATTTTTAAAAAACAATTTGTCAAAATGAAGGAGGAAATAAATATGGCATGTGTACAAATTAAAGGAACGAGACAAGAGGTAGTAGAAATGTTGCAATTATTTGATCTAATGGACACGAAAGGTTTTTGTAAATTCGATAATTACGTAGAGGTAGAACCAAACACGCAAGAACATAATCATTTTATTGCTTCAATCGACATCCATTCAAATACTTCTTCTGCACAAGATACATTAAACGATCAATTCGTTAGTCAAATGCTTACTGGCGTATATAACGACTAAACAAAGATTTACTTCCTACCGTCTTTTCATAAATATATGCAGTGAACTTGAGCATACTAGCAATTAGATGGTAGGAGGTGAGAATTATGGCTAGAATTGGCGTTGAAAACTCATTAACAGACGTTCAACAAGCTCTTCAGCAACAAGGTCATGAAGTTGTTACACTTAACTCAGAACAGGATGCACAAGGGTGTGATTGTTGCGTTGTAACTGGGCAAGATTCTAATGTGATGGGCATTGCAGATGCATCAATTAAAGGATCAGTCATTACAGCTCACGGTTTAACAACGGATGAAATTTGTCAACAAGTTGAAATTCGCACTTAAAAAAAGAAAGAGGACTCCTTTTGAAAAGGAGTCCTCTTTTTTATATTCACCTAACGGGAAAGTAACATATACTGGATGAAAGCCCTACCTCTCTCTCATCATTACGGTTCCACTGACCGCTCCTTGATTCACTAGTATACCTATAAAGCTTACACTTATAATTTATAGGGTTTGTTCACAAAAGTTGTTGGTAAGACTACCCGATCTTTCGCAAACTTTTCGTATTACATTTATAAGATTTATTTACTTTATACTAGCTGTAACCGAGACACGAATTAAAATTTTAACATCAATAAAATAACTTGTCAACATTTTTTGTAAATTAAAAACAGACAGTAACGGTTTGTCTGTTTTAGAATGGAGCTTTTTCTTTTATTACATATACAACAAAACCGCTTACTAACATACATAAACCAACTACTAAGTTTTTGATATTAATCATAAATTCCTCTCCCTTATTCCACACATCATATATATTTACAGTTCAATTATTCCGATCATCCTAAAGCGCACTTTTTCTAATATATCATAATTCCTAAAAAATGCAAGTTCACTTTTGGCGACCATTTACAAATTTATCTACAGTGCTTGGTACCGTATTTAAAGCCTTTTCAATTAAATGTGTACTACTATTGAGGTGTAATACTTGCACACCGTTAGAACCGACTACTAAAAAAGCAACTGGGCTAATAGAAACCCCAGCCCCGCTTCCTCCTCCAAATGGATGCCCTTGCTTTTTCTCTTTATGCTGATTTTGCCCACCGTTATGTTTTTCAGTAATGAAATCCCCTTTAAAATCACTTCCACCAGCTCCAAAACCAAAAGCCACCTGAGATACTGTTAATACTACATTTCCGTCAGCTGTTGAGACCGGGCTCCCAACAATTGTATTTACATCTACCATCTCTTTTAAATTTGTCATTGCCGTTTTCATTAAATTTTCAATTGGATGTTCCATTATGTATTGCACCCTTTCCTCATTATTCCTTTTTATACTTTCCAAAATAGAGGAAGTCATACTAACTTTTCCTATTTCAAGAAAACATTTTCCTCCTTTTAAAAGATACTACTCCCTGTACATGCTCCGGTATAGTGAAACTTTAATCAGTAGGATGTGTACGTAGCTCGACTCCCACAAATAGCAGGATAAAAAAGAAAAAGAGATACATACTACTATTGAACCTTGTTATGAAAGGAGTCATGACTTTGACTGAGAAATTTGATGATTATAAAAGAAGAGATAGAATAGATAGTGACTATAAAGAAGAGTACGCCGCTGAGGTTGCACCACAACGCATTGATTATGATTACGATGATAAAGACGATAAAGATGTTGTAAAATCATCCGCCGCTGGATCAACTGCTGGTTTTATCGCTCTTGCGCTATCTATCTTATCGCTATTTACATTCCCAACACTATTTGGTCTTGTTTCTGTTTTACTCGGTATTTACGCTTATAATCGCGGAGCTACTGTAACTGGCGGTATCGCTGCAGTTGTCGGTGGGATTGCTGCACTTATCGCAATTTTATTCCGAGTAGCACTTATTGGTTTATTGTTCTCCCTGTTCTAAAAAAGAAAAAGGTATCTCGCTTAACGCGGGATACCTTATCCTGTAAACACATCTTCCGATGGATATTTTATTTTTTGTTTTGCTGGTCGCGCTAAAGAAAACACAAGTGTTAACGGTCCAATTAATCCGCAAAACATAACAAACATAATAATACATTTTCCGAATGCCGATAGCTTTGCAGTAATTCCCATCGTTAATCCGACTGTGCCAAACGCTGATATTGTCTCAAATAATAATTGAATAAAGCTGAAGTTTTCTGTAAGCATTAATATAAATACCGCTGTAAAAATAAGTATTTGACTGGCAACAGCAATCGCTAAGGCCCTCGTTACTGTCGACATTTTAATTGTACGCTGAAATAAAACAATTTCTTCCTTTTTTCTAAAGAAAGAAAGGACAGATGTAATTAAGATAACAAACGTTGTTAATTTAATTCCTCCACCTGTTGATACACTTCCTGCACCAATAAACATTAAAATCATCGTAAATAATATAGATGATTCTTCCATACCTCCATAGTCAATCGTATTAAATCCAGCTGTCCGCGGGGTAATACCTTGAAAGAAGGAAGCCCATAGTTTTTCATTTAAAGATAAATTCCCTAACGTCTTCACATTATTATATTCCAATACAAAAATTACAATCATTGCTATAACATTTAACACTACTGTTCCAATAATCATTATTTTTGAGTGAAGTGATAATTTTCGAAAACTGCGACTATACCATATATCAATTAATACGGTAAAACCGAGTCCACCTATTACAATTAAAGAGCAAATCCCAATATTAATAATGGGATCCCCTACATATCTTGTTAAATTATCTGGCCATAAAGCAAATCCTGCATTATTATAAGATGCAATTACATGAAAAATACTATAGTATAAACCTTTTCCAAAACCAAACTCTGGAATAAAGCGAAACGATAAAAAGATGACCCCAATAAGCTCAATACAAATCGAAAATATAAAGACACGCTTTACTAATTTTACAAGACCACCTATATTTGTTTGATTAAATGCTTCTCCAATTAATAAACGATGGCGTAATCCGATTTTTTTGCCTAATACCCAAACAATTAAAATGGCAATTGTCATAAGACCTAGACCACCTGTTTGAATTAAAAACATAATAACAATTTCGCCAAACATCGTAAATGTACTTGCTGTATCCACTACTCCCAAACCAGTTACGGTCGCTGCTGACGTTGCTGTAAAGAAAGCATCTACCCAACTAATATGTGCTTTCGTTGCGAATGGTAACTTTAATAACAAACCGCCAACCACAATTAAGCAGAAAAAACCTAATGCTAATATTTGTGGTGGGTTTAATCGTATAAGACGATTATACAGCCCTTGTTTTTTTGTTACTTCCATATCACTAACTCCCTTATTAAAGTGAAGCTTTCCCCTCATAAATAAAAAGCTTTTAAAAAGCCCTTAAACAATTGGGACAAACCTTATATTCTTATAATATAGTTGAGCATAATCCTTTTTTTCATAGATTACAACTTTTATTTATATTCAGATTCCTTTTTGTTTTATGCTGGAAAACTATATATCCTAGCTCAATATTGCTAGCAATAACAATTTCATATGTACTATTTTTCAAATCCCCATATCTTTCACTCTATGTTCACATAGAGGTCACATCCACCTTTTATAGTATATGTATCGAAGCTGTTCCTCCCTAATTTTTAAGACATTCCCCAGTGTCTTTGAATAGCTTCCATCCCTAATTAAATTGACATAAATTGTCCCCTTCCTTGACCATCTTATAAATGATGGTCTTATTTTTTTGTCTTTCTATCTTTTCTTTAAAACTCCCTCTCTCTTTCACTCTATGTTCACACAGAGGTCACATCCACCTTTTATAGTATATGTATCGAAGCTGTTCCTCCCTAATTTTTAAGACATTCCCCAGTGTCTTTGAA
>NZ_JAKUFY010000028.1:0-60799 GCF_022663675.1 Bacillus cereus group sp. BfR-BA-01355 | reverse complement strand
GGAATCGGAATAACTGGCCCCACTGGGGTTACAGGTCCTGCCGGTATCGGAATAACTGGTCCCACTGGGGTTACAGGCCCTACCGGAATTGGAATAACTGGTCCCACTGGCGCAACTGGTTTAGGGATTCTTCCCGTATTTGGAACAATAACTTCTGAAGTAGGAATCGGTTTTTCAGCAGTAGTTAATACAAATGTCAACTTTACCATTCCAGGACCTGTTAGTGGAACTACTCTAAATCCAGTAGACAACTCCATTACAATTGATACCACTGGTGTATACTCTGTATCCTTTTCAATCGTATTTGTAATACAAGCTATTTCGTCTAGCATATTAAATCTTACAATAAACGATTCCATTCAATTCGCAATTGAAACACGAGTTGGTGGTGCTTCTGGGGTAAGAGCCACATCCGCCAGAACTGATCTATTACCTTTAAACCAAGGAGATGTTCTTCGATTACGAATAAGAGAAGCCACGGGTGACATTATTTATTCCAATGCATCTCTTGTTGTTATAAAGGTCGACTAGTTCTTTTATTACAATAAAGATTCAGGAAAAATAAATATGCACCATATAAAAAGGAGAGGAAAACTTATATTTCAGTCTACCTCTCCTTTTTCATCACAAAATTACTGCTGAACATATATGGAAACTGATCCTCCACTTACTTGGAACTGCCCCCACCCGTCCTTATTAATTGTTACAGTATTTGTTTGATTACCCGTAATATCGTACCATACTTCCCCTACGTTATTCTTTCCAACATCCATCCACTTTGCCCCTCCTGGTCCATCAGAGATTAACGTTGCTAAACCAGAATTAGCATGCACACTATCACCTTCTCTTGTCCAGCCAATCACATCTGGATGATCAAAATAATCACGCTGCGTACCATATGCAAAGTTTTTTCGTGCCGTCAAAATCGAATCAATTTTGTCCTTTAACGCTGGAATTTCATAGTTACTATTTCCTTTTGTACCATAGTAATCACCATAGAAAACAGAAGGATATCCCTCTGCACGCGTTAAAATAAATGCATATGCCAACGGTTTGAACCAAGGGCTCACTACAGATTCCAATGACTGACCAGGCTGTGAATCATGATTTTCAACTAGAGTAACCGCAAGTGTAGGATGATTCGCAACTACCGTTCCTTTTAAAATATTTCTCATATCATAATTTCCATTTCCTGTTGAAGCATAATGAAAATTATAATGAAGTGGCGCATCGAACACAGATTGATTATAATTGACCTTCGCTAAATAATTATTTAAAGTCTGGATATCATTTTGCCAATATTCAGCTACTGTAAACATGTCTTTCCCCGTTTGCTGTCTAACATGATTTACCCAATCGCGCAAATATTCATGATCAATATGTTTAACAGCATCTAAACGAAAGCCATCTAAATTTAATTCCTTCGCATACCACGTTCCCCATTTTTTCATTTCATTCGCAACATCTGGATGATCAAAATCAAGATCCGCGTACATCAAATAATCATAATTCCCATTCTCGCTAGACACTTCCCAGTCCCACGCTTTACCTATGCCCCTAAATTTATAAATTCGGTTTAATTTCTTTCCTTCATCCCAATCTGTTCCGTCAAAATGATACCATTTCCATTTGAAATTAGAATAAGAATCTCCACGCCCTGGAAAGTTAAAGCCTGTCCAAGCACTAATTTCATAATCACCTGATACTTCAACATTTCGATTGCTCGGGTCTACCTCAACTGCTGTGACAGTTTCCGTATAATCAGCCCCACCTTTATGATTCATAACTACATCACCGTATACATCGATGTTTTTCTTATGTAAAGCGTCAATGGCAGATTTCAATTGTGCTTTCGTCCCATATTTCGTCCGCACTGTTCCCTTTTGATTGAATTCCCCCAAATCATATAAATCATATGCTCCATATCCTACGTCATTTTGCGTAGTTCCTTTATATGCAGGTGGTATCCAAACAGATGTAATTCCTTTTTCCGCTAAATTTTCAGCATCAGCACGCAAACGATTCCAATGATTCCCATCATTCGGAGCGTACCACTCAAAATACTGCATTAACGTTCCATTGTTAACTGTATCTGCATATGCTTTACTCTCCCCATATATACTAGGTAATAACATAACAACTGACAATCCGACTATTGTTATTCTTTTAAACATCTGTATTCCATCCCTTCTTAAGAAAGCGTTTGCATAGTTTATCAGAATTATTATAATATTCGTTCCATCGTTAGTAAAGTAGCAATCTCTCACTCTCCCACATTATTTTTAGTCTCACTTCAAATATTCAACGTAATTTTAATTTCACATTCTATTCAAGATTGTTTACAATTTACCTATAAAAGCATAACGGAGGGATTTCTATGACAGACTTTCAAAAACAATTTTTCGCACGATTACATATAGAAGAAAAAGACACGGTTTCATTTGAAGATTTATCTAACATTATGTACGCAATGGCACAAACTGTTCCTTTTGAAAACTTAAATATTCTCGAAAAGAATTTTAAAGAAATATCAAAAGAAAATTTGAAAGAGAAAATTTTAGTAAATAACCGTGGCGGTCTTTGTTATGAACTCAATCCTACTATGTATTACTTCCTTAAAGACGCTGGATTTGATGTTCATCTCGTTTCAGGAACAGTTTATAACGCTGCAAACTCCATATGGGCTGTTGATTCTGGCCATATCGCAACCGTTTTAACACATCATAATGAACTTTATTTAATTGAAGTAGGATTCGGATCATACTTACCTCTTGCACCTGTCCCTTTCTCAGGTGAAGTCATTCACTCTGTTACAGGAGATTATCGTATTCGTAAAGAAATGACCGAAAAGGGAAACTACATTTTAGAGATGCGTAAAAACAATGAGTTTTTGGATCAATCTTCTGCTGATGATTGGACGTTAGGCTATGCATTTTATATAGAAGAAGTGGATGAAAAAAAAGCAAATACAGCACAAAAAATTATCGTTGAACATGAAGGATCACCCTTTAATAAAGTACCTCTTATTGTAAAACTAACTGAAGATGGGCATGCCTCTTTAACGAAAGATAGCCTTACAGTAGCGAAAAATGGTAAAAAAACGAAAGAAACCGTTACAGACATGCAATATACAAACCTTTTACATTCAAAATTCGGAATTACACTATAAGTATGTAAACCTTGTTATTTTAGCAAGGCTTTTCAATTTTCAGCAGGGATTTTTTGCAATTTGTTGTATTTCATAGTTATATAGAAATATAACTACATGTTTAGAAAGGAAATGATTATGACAGAACTTAAAGATCGATTACAAGTAGCTGATATAGAAAAATGGGATTTAACAGACATTTACCATACAATTGAAGATTGGGAAAGTGATTTTCATAAAATTGAAGTATTAACGAAGGAATTACACGAGTTTAATGGCAATATTCACGATGGTAATAGTTTATTAGCTTATTTAACGAAGAGTGAAGAAATTTCTAGCATAATATCTTTAATGTTCGCTTATGCACGATTACAATCTGACCTTGATACACGCGATACTGACGCGCAATCTCTTGTCGATAAAGTATCACAATTACACGTGAAAGTAAGTGCAGCTAAATCTTTCTTTTCCCCCTTCTTACTTAGCATAGACGAAAGCACATTACATTCTTACATAGAAGAAACAGAAGGCTTACAATATTATAAAGAAGACTTGTTTGAATTATACCGTTATAAAAAACACGTATTGAATAAGGACCAAGAAGAAATTTTATCACAGATGGGTGAAGCTCTTTCTTCTCCACAGCACACATTTGGTATGTTAAACAATGCAGATATATTATTTGGTGAAGTGACGACTGACGATGGAGAAAAAGTGAACTTAACACGCGGAATGTATGCAAAGTTAATAGAAGATACGAATCGTGAAAAGCGTAAAGAAGCTTATAAAGCATATTACAAACCATATGTTCAGTTAAAGAATTCCATCGCATCTACTTTATCCGCTGCTATTAAAAATAATGTTACTGTTTCGAAGCTAAGAAACTATCCATCAGCGCTAGAGAAATCATTATTTGGCGATATGGTTCCGAAAGAAGTATATGAAAACTTAATTGATACAACGAAAAAAAACATTCAAACATTACATACATACAATGAAATTCGAAAAGAAAAATTAAACGTAGATGAACTAAGACAATACGACTTAGGCGTCGATTTAGTAGAAGGTGCAAAACAAGACATCCCATATAGTGAAGCATTTGACATTATGATTGCATCACTAGCTCCTTTAGGAGAAGAATATATTGAGACATTAAAAAGTTTTAAAGATAAACGATATATAGACGTAAGAGAAACACCAGGAAAACGTTCTGGTGCTTATAACTTTGGTGTATACGGTGTTCATCCTTTCATTCTTTTAAATCATCACGATGATTTAAACAGCCTGTTCACTCTTACTCATGAATGCGGTCACGGTATGCATACGCACTATTCACATGGATACCAACCAAGAATTTCTGCACATTATTCTATCTTTGTCGCAGAAGTCGCTTCTACAGTAAATGAAGTGTTATTAATTCACTATTTATTAAAAGAAGCAAAAGAAACGAACGTGCGTAATCATTTAGTTAACCATTTTATTGAGAAATTTAAAGGTACTTTCTTTACACAAATTATGTTTGCAGAATTTGAAAAAATTACACATGAAATGGCTGAACAAGGTAAACCATTAAATGCACAAGTATTCAGTGAAATTTATGAAAAGCTATTTAAAGAATATAACGGTGATTCACTTGTATTTGATGAAGAAGTAAAATACGGATGGGCTAGAATCCCTCATTTCTACCGCCCGTTTTACGTATACAAATATGCAACTGGATTCGCATCTGCCATTCAAATCGCTGATAAACTATTAAGTGGTGATCCGAATGCTCAGAAAAATTATATTGAATTCCTGAAAGGTGGAAGTTCTGATTATCCACTAAACCTATTGAAAAAAGCTGGTGTTGATTTAACTACGCCAGAACCGATTGAAAGTGCATTGAAACAATTCACTCAACTTGTTGAGGAGTTTTCAGCATTATAAAAAGCATGCAGAGTATATGCTCTGCATGCTTTTTCATTTGAATTACTCTATTCTATATGCTGCTGCGTCACACAGTGAATCATACCACCATACGCATACAATTCATTCACATAAATACCGACAATTCTTCTTCCTGGAAACTGACCTTCAATAATTTGCAGCCCTAACTTGTCATGTTCATCACCATATACAGGAACTAATACGACTTCATTACCAATGTAAAAATTTAAGTACGATCCTTTACAATCTGCTTCTTTTACCACGTGTCTTGTTACTGGTACTGGAATGAGCTGAAATGGCTTTCCATCTATATTTTTCGCTTGCCGCAATTCTTGATAATGCTTTTCGTACGCCTCCAAAAGGTATGGCTCTCCTTCATCGAAAGGATCATATTCGTATAGTATCGTATTTTCATTTACAAACCGTGCCGCGCCATCAATATGATAATCCGTATCTTCATCATAATTATCCTCTCCGCGTATACCAGTTATCCATATGAAATTTGTTACTCCTAAATATTTCGTTAACTCCATTTCAATTTCTTTCTGACTTAGTGTGGGATTTCGATTTTCATTTATAATAGACGTTTTCGCCGCCATTAAGGTCCCGTTTCCGTTTATCTCAATTCCCCCACCTTCTAGACAGACACTAGATTCAACTTTTGGAATATGATACATTTCACTTATTTTATTCGGAATATTAGCATCGTTTTCGTACGGATATTTATCTCCCCAACCATTAAATATCCAGTGCGTTAGGCAGCGGTTCCCTTCCTTATCTGTTACAAAGATTGGTCCGTTATCTCTTATCCAAATATCATCAATTTCTTGAATTAAGAAATCAATTTTATCCATATTTACATTAGCTACAATTAACTTCGATTGGACATGTATTTTCTCTTCTTCATCACATACAACAATATAGACATTTTCTCCATAATGAAGCTCCTTTGCCATCGATGTCCAAATATCATCTAACTTAGCTCTGTAACCTTCACCTCTATGTGTTTTATCATGTGGCCATTGGAGCCATGTACCTTCATGCTTCTCCCATTCCGCAGGCATATAAAACAAACTATTTTCTATATTTCTCATACGTGTTCACCCCTTATATGAATGTACGTACAGTCTATACTTTGACATCGTGTTAAGGTCAACAGGAATATCTTCATTTACTTGTAGCAACTTTATAAGGTGACTCTTTATTTCTCCTTTTTATTATGATAAATTGCTTTCGTACATAGAATAAGGATTGACATAATGTTAATGTCAATCCTTATTCTCATTCTATTTTCGTAACTAAAAAACAAATTTGTGTCACATACTCTTCTGCTAAACAATCACATTCAGGCCCCTTTATATAAACCTCATATGGCGAATTAACTAATACACACCCATTTTTTTCAACCCATTCTTCTAACGCTATATAAGCGTAACCAATATAGTCGTAACTTCCATAATGCATAGTAGTAACGATTTGATGTGGACTTAGTTTTTTCATTTCATACTCTTGTGCTACGTCTTCATCATTCCCCTGCATAACCGGGATTCTTAATTCAATATCACTGTTACTTGGAATATATTCTTCATCATAAAAGACTGCAGATGGTGAACCGACTATTTGAAAATTATTTTTTTGTACCTCTTCATATAAGTCATAAAAATAATCATCCATATCATCCATATCTATTTTTACTCTTTGAATAATTATCGTTACTTCATTCCTCATTCCCATTAATATATCGTAATTTCTATGACGAGCAATATTTAGACTACTATTCACCTTTACCATTTCATTCATTTCTGAAATAACCTGTAAATTTTGCTTCACTTCCTGAGACAACTCGATAATTTGTGATTGTATATGTTGAACAAACGAATCTTGATCCGATGACTGCAAAACAATTTTAATTTTTGGAAGAGGAAATTTATACTCCCTTAGCTTTTTGATTTTCAACGCTACTTCCAGCTGTCCTTGTTCATAATACCTATACCCATTAACCGGATTCACATATGCCGGTTTTAATATCTCCTCTTTGTCATAATGTCTTAACATCCGCGTACTCATTTTACAAATCCGAGAAAACTCAGCGATGGTATACATATCAATACTCCTTGAATACATTTTCTTTTCATTACTTATTTATTAAAACCAATCAAAAATCTTCTTATTTTCGAAGGTAACAAATGACTTGGACAATACCACGTTAAACAATTCATCGCGCCTCCCATTGTTGATATTTCTCCTACATGAATTTGAATAACTTGTTTCTCCGTATACTGTTGAATATATCGTAAAACTTCCTCGTCTTTAGCTAGTCCAAACTTAGGAACATACAGAGCATCACATGATTCTAACATATTTATATACAATCCTTTTGCCGATGCTATCTCTTGATCATATTGTCCTTTCTCTGTATATGATGAAGGAACAACTATAAATGCAGCTTCTGGCATTTGTTCTTGAATAATCTCTTGAACACTATATCTAAATTCATGATCCCCTAAAAAATCACTAATAAACATTGTATGTTCATCAATAAATTTAACCATTCCGTCTGCGTGTGCTAGTACATCCCCTTCTTCAGCAGGAATAATAATAACTCGGCTCACATCTAAATCCCATTCTAACTGCTCAATAATTTCCTCTTCTGTCCAATCATCGTTATCATCAAATATGCGTTCTGTTAATATTACAGTATCTTTTTTATTCCAAATAAGATTACCACCATCTAATATTAATGGAGATTTTACATATTCAAAGTCATTCTTTTTCAACCATTTATTAAATTGTTGATCTAAATATCGCCCTTGATCATCTGGCAAATAATTTGGTCGATATTTAAATTTAACTAGATGATTTGTGGCAACCGGTGCAACATCTCTTAGCCAAATATCATCATACTCAAAACAGCTCGTATGAAAGTCTTGTTCTTCAACAGATAAAGATATAAGTTGATCTGCCATTGATTTCTTTTCATTTAAACATTCATTAAAGTAAATCAAGTCTTCATAAAATGGTTGATAATATTCATTCGATTCGTCTGGTATTGCAGTAAAAATAATCCCATTATGTTTTTGTTCCATATTATTTACCTCGCTTTTTAATAGTAGTTACATAACTGATTTCACAAAGCCAACTATTCCTCAATTCATTTCTCTTTTCATTACAACTCATGAACCGCGTATATTTCATGAATGGATTATAGCATGGAGAAATATTATATATTTATATAAAAAATATAAAGCTGACGTTAAGCCTTAAATTGACTCTTGACAAGTTTTTTAAATAACCTATTTTAAAACAACAATAAATGATTAAATGATTTTTTTATCAAGATTCAAACCCATTACTTCTAATAGATCGTTTTGATTATATAAATTCACTAAATGCGCTTCTACTCCTATACAAATTCCTTCTAGCGGAAGATCATTTTGATCCTGACCAAAGGGATCTTCAATTTCAACCCCTATTGCTTCAATACCTATGAATGCAAAACTTATAAATGTAAACTATTTTGATTATTGTAATGAACCATATTTACAAAAACCTCTTTCTCTATTAACCTTTTATTCTTTTAAATCACGAAAGTATACAATTAAATAATAGAATCATAAACCCTATCATTATGAGGCTGGTTAAGATTATTTCTTTCAATACCGTTACTCCTTTTTTGCAAAAAGATAAAATATCTTATTTAATTCAACAACAAATGTTCACTATTCTAAATCCCGACGCATCATTTTAGAATTCGCAATGAACAACGCACTAATTAATACAAAGATTGCACAGGCATATAACAATAAATCTAACGGACTATCGTGATCTATAATGATGAGACGCACAATAGCTGTTATACCTATATATATAAAATATCGTAATGGAAAATGAAAATTCATTTGAAAATACTTTATAATCATTACGATGAATTCAAAGTACAAAAAGAATATAACGATACTATCAATTAAATGATAACTAGATTCATTATTATCCAATTTCAGTTCTTGTATAAACTGAATGACTTCTTTCATAAGAAATACACTTAGAACAACCCCTAAGCAAATTAAAGCTACATTTAAAATGTACTGTAAAACGATAGGGAAATACGAAAACACTATTTTAAAATTCTTTAACACAAACATTTTTCTCCTTTACCATATAAAACGAAAAGCGAACATACACTACAATTCAATTATCATTATATTTAATTTTTATTTTTACAAATAATAAGGAACGACAAAATAGGTAAAGATAAGATTTCACCTATTTTGTCTATATAGCAGCACAACGAAATTACAATTAATTACTTCAATGCAATTGGTTGTTGTTGTGTCACACAATGAATCATGCCACCATTTTTATAAAGCTCTCTCACATCAATGCCAACTACTTTACGATCCGGGTATAACTTCTGAATCGTATCGTTTGCGATTTTATCATTCGGATCATTATAATTAGGCACTAATACAACTGTATTCCCAATATAATAATTGATATACGATCCCTTATAATCGAGAGTTTTTCCATTTTCTAAAGCAACTTTTTCTTTACTAAGCGGCAAGTATTCATACTTATATTTCTGTCCTGAAGCATTTTTGGCATCTAACAATGTATTCATATCTTTATTAGATAAACCCCATTCGGCTAGGTCATCTTCTTTCATCGTTACAATGGTAGAGTTATTATGGAATTTAGCAAATCCATCAATATGAAAGTCCGTAATATCTAAATTAGGTACTCCGTCTAACCAAATAAAGTTTGATACCCCAAGGTCACTTATATATTTTTCAATTTCCTTTTCTGATAAATTAGGATTTCTATTTTTATTCGTTACTGCACTTCGAGTTAATAAAGCAGTTCCATTGCTGTCTAACTCAATTGCACCACCTTCAAGGACAAATTTCCCCCAATCAATTCTTTCAATTCCTGATTGTTTACTGACATTCTCTCGTATTCGAGCATCATTTTTGTAAGGCGTTTTCTTTCCCCATCCATTAAATGCCGGGTCTAATATTTTTAAATTTTTATTATTGTCATAAACAAAAATCGGTCCACTATCTCTTGCCCATACATCATCAGCAGGCGCGATAAAGAAATCAATCTTCTCCATATTTAACCCTTCATCTGTTAAAAGCTTATTGATTCTCTTCTTTTCTTCCTGGTCATATGCAACAATGTGGACTTTCTCTCCCTCAGTTAAAGCACTTGCCATCTTAACCCAAATAGGTTCAACTTCCTGCTTATACTCTTCACCATATGTGTATTCATGTGGCCATTGCAGCCATGTACCTTCATGTTTATCTTTTTCATCTGGCATCGTATATTTCCCAGCATTTTTCTGTACCTCTACTTTTTCTCCTTCTTTCCCTTTAACATTTTCATTGTTACCCTCAAAAGAGCATCCACTAATAATCGTTGTAGATAATGTAGCTATTAAACAAAACTTTATTGCTTTTTTCATTTTTTCAACCTCCTGTTCTTGTCTCCAATAATGTAAAGCTTCACATAGTGTGAAGCTCAAGCTTTTTTATCAATGTAAAAATTACCAATTATTCTTTACATTACTTAGCATTTAACTACCTATTTTGGTTTATTCAAATGCCAATCACCTTTCTTACCTATTTATCCCGCTATTTGTGGGCAGTAAGTAAAACTTTACAAAATAAAAAAATCGGTATTGATAATTACATATCAATACCGATTTTTTATAATTATTTTCCTTCTATTAAATCATTCGCCATTTTCCTAAATTCTTGATTAAATGCATC
The DNA here is from genome assembly GCF_022663675.1 of Bacillus cereus group sp. BfR-BA-01355. NCBI lineage: Bacteria > Bacillati > Bacillota > Bacilli > Caryophanales > Bacillaceae > Bacillus > Bacillus cereus group sp. BfR-BA-01355. Next base: position 49,957 of record NZ_JAKUFY010000028.1, on the reverse strand, counting down.
ATTCATACCATTTTGGACGTTAGAAAATAATATGACAAACGTTCGTTTATCCCAGTTAAAATTATTAAAAGTGTTCCAGCCAGCTAATACACCGTGGTTATGATAATAATCTGGGTAAATATAGAAACTAAATCCATATTTTCTTGCAGGTGATGCAGAAAACATATCTGATACACTTTGTTTAGAAAGTAGTTTACCATCCATAATAGCTTCATCTAACTTTTTCATATCTTCAACAGTCGTATACATTTCACCACAACCATACAGCCAGTTCATTTTTAAGCGAGGCGTGGCTATTAACTTATTATCTTTTTTCGTATACCCTTCTGCTAAGAAAATATCCTCTGGAAGTGTTGCGCCCATTCCAGATTCATGCATTTCAACAGGAGTCAAAATATTTTCTTTCACATATTCAGCAAGTGGTTTATTCGATATTTTTTCTACAATATATGCAAGCACCATATAATTATAATCTGTATATTTCCATCCTGTCCCTGCTGGAAATTGTAACGTTTGTGCCCCAATCCACGTTACTAATTTTAACCGTGATGCTGCGTCAACACTACCTTGTCCCTGTTCTGGTAATCCAGACGTATGTGTTAACAAATTTCGTAACGTAATGTTTTTATCTGCCGGAAACGATGGGATATATTTATTTACATTGTCTTCAATGTTCAACTTCCCTTTTTCTTTTAGTTGCATAATAGATATTGCAACAACTGTTTTCGTAATAGACCCAATGCGATATTTCGTTCTTGGAGTTGTTAATACTTGATCTTTCACATTCGCATAACCGTACCCTTTTCGTAAAATGACATGATCTTTACTTGCTACAAGAACACTCCCATTAAATCCTTTATCTTTTAAGTACTGATCTAGTTTTCCAGCTGCAATTTCATAACGCTTTTTCGCATTCGCATCAACTTCCTGCTTAACATCTTTTTGCTTACTATTTACATTTGAAAATGCCTTTACATCATATTTTTTTCCTTTATTTGCATGTATTAGTGTAACAACACTTCCACAAAAAACAGCAAAAATAAAGAAAACGATTAACCATTTCTTTAACATACTAGGAACCCTCTTTTATCTAGTTTCACTTAACGTACATCCATTCTATTTTATATCTTTTAATTATCAAGTATATTATAATATTATTTAATATTCACTATGTTAAAACTAGATTCCTTTTTCTCATTTTCAATTTTGACTACTCTCTATTGTATTTCTTTCTAGCAAAATTTCCAACATACAATCGGATGCATTACACTATAATTTCAAATTCTTTTGTAACATTTGTTACATACTAAAAAGAATGGAGATGTAATATGAAAAACACCGATAAACGCAACCGTTTAGATGATAAGATGTTTCATTATCGGATAATAAAAAACAACATGATATTAATTGAATATTACGGAAAACAAATTATGATATTAAAAGGAAATGATGCTGAAAAATTTTTAAATAAAATAAATCATGCAAATAACGATAAAGAAAAACAGCTAATTATGGCTAAAATTACAGGTAATTTCAAAAGAGGTAATGAACGAAATTGAAAACGAATCTCATTTACATTTTGATTATACAACAAATAAAAAAAGAAATGTCGCTCATTCAACATTTCTTTAGACTTTCTTCACAAAAAATTTACATTGCTAACATTCCTTTATTTTCTATAATTCCTATATAAGCTAACCGCTGAAATAGTTAGTAATACAACTATGCATAACCACGCATACGTATATCCCTTCTTATCTACAATATAACCAAATAAAGCAGGTGCAACAATAATGGAAATTTGATTTAATGTAAGTGCAAAACTCACTGTCATCCCTACCGATTCTTCACTTGCTGATTCTGCAACTTCAGTTATAAAAAGACTAAACCATCCAATCGAAAAGAACCCTAACAATGCACTTACACCATACAATACATTCGTTATTGTATGTATGCTCATTACTAATATTAGAATGAAGAGAATAGAAATACAAACAGTTATAAATAAAGGGGTGCGCCGATTTCCCTTATAAAACAAATCACTAGTAGCTGCTAATATAACCCTACCAACCATTCCAGAAAAGAACATAACGGAAAATACTTTTCCAGCTAAAATTGGCGTGATTGATTGTTCCAATACTAAAAATTTTATAAAGTGTGCAACTAACACCATTTGCAATGAAATCATACAAATGCCAGTTATATAAATTGCATACAACTCTTTTTTACACATCACTTCTTTTAACTGCATCCAAAAAGAAAGTTTAATACGTTCTTGTTTAACTTTCTCTTGAATATATGGTTCCTTATAAAATATAAAAAATAAAAACCCTCCAATTATACAAATGCATGCAATACTATTTACCGCATAAGCCATATTATATTTTATTGTAAGAAACGGGATCAATACTCCCGCTAACGTGCCACCAATCGGTATACCAGCTTGTCTAATCCCCATTGCTAACCCGCGATTTTCTTTTGGGAACCACTTTATTATCACCTTACTTCCTCCTGGCTGCGAAACACTATAAAACGTTCCTACTAATAAAAGTACAAAGAGTAACCCATTAAATTCATTGACCATATTAGTCAGTAAAAATGAACCTCCTAGTAAAAATGAGCTTATCGAAATTAACAACTTTTCATTGTATTGATCAAGTAGCCGCCCGACAAAAAGCATACAAAATAGCGGTCCTATATTTACAACACTTACTAGCAATCCACTCTCCGTATTCGTAAGTGCATATTCTTCTTTCCAAAATAAAGCAAACGCTCCAACACCATACGTTATAAGTGTCGCTGTTGTTTGAGCAACTGTCGCAAAAATTAACATAACCCACTTATAAGTACTATTCACCCTTTCTTCCATTAACACAATAATCCCTCCATCCCCCTTTCATTGTATGAAAGTTCTGATATCATATAAAATAAAGATTTATCATGTAATCCATCAAAAAAAATGATACCTTTTATGGAGGGATGATACTTGGATATAAAAGATTTAACTGTATTTTACGAAGTTGCGAAAGAAAAAAACATATCTCACGCAGCGAAAAATTTAAACTATGTACAGTCTGGCGTAACAATGCGTATGAAACAACTAGAAAACGAATTAGGTGTGCCTTTATTTTACCGAAACGGAAAAGGTGTAACTTTAACTTCTAACGGTGAGATTTTATTAACATACGCCAAACAAATTATCCACTTAATAGATCAATCTGTTAAAGCAGTTCAAAGTAATGGGATCGAACCAAGAGGCACTTTAAAAATTGGATGTACAGAATCTACAACCGCTGTAAGACTTCCATCTATATTAACAGCCTATTATGAGAAATACCCAAAAGTCGAATTGATTTTAGAATCAAATACGACGGAACAATTGATTAGGCTTGTATTAGAACGAAAACTGGACGGAGCGTTTATAGCTGGCTCTACTCAGCATACTGAACTTCATACAAATATATTTCGTGAAGAAGAATTAGTTCTCATTAGCAAAAATCCTTTATCTTCCTTTAAAGACATCGGAGACATGAATTTACTTGCATTTAGTCGCGGGTGCTATTATAGAAATTTATTAGAAGATTGGCTTCAAGAAGAAGGAATTTCACCTAAGCGAGTATTAGAGTTCGGAACAATTGAGGCGATACTCGCATGTGTAAAATCAGGTATGGGCATAGCAATTATGATGAAGTCTATTTTAAATGATCATAAACATGACATATCATTCAACCCTTTACCAAATAGCTTCAAAAAAGTTCCTACTACTTTTATTACTAGAAAAGATATATATCACTCTGCTGCATTACAAAAATTTATGGAGATGACTCACAATGCGTGAAAAGAAAATACGTGGTATGAAACGAAAAACAAACACTTTAATAAAGCGAATTGAGGAACATACAAAAACGTTCCCTTCTATTTTCTATAACGATGAATATTGGAATATGCTATTGCCAGTTTCGCAAACTTTTATCGACTCTCGTAAAACACCTAGAAAAGTAAAGCGATTATGTATTCAAACCTTATTAAATCAAGCAAATCATTTAATAAATATGAAACCGAGCGATACACATACATATCGAGTTGTTGTTTTAATTTCTATAAATAATTTGTGGGGTTCGCAAATCATTATATTTAAAAATGAGGACTACTTTCATAATTTTTTTAATAGAAATAGTGAATTTCAAAAATGGATTCTTCTTTCAAATGAAATTGATTTTTGGGAGAAATCGGAAATTTCAGTTTGCCATTCCTTCGAAACGCTTCGCTTTCAAGAAATTATTTATGATGAAGATGAATGCTATGAAAAAGAGATTCTGTTTATCGGGGAGTTAAATTAAAAAGGGTGTACCTAAAACACTGGTATACCCTTTTTCACTTATTTCCCCTTCAATACACTATGTAATCGATCCGGATAATTTGTAAACATTCCTGTAGCACCCCATTTGATTAACAGTCTCATATCTGGTTTCTCATTAATTGTATAAGGATGAATTAACAGTCCATTTTTCCTAGCTATTTTCATATATGATTCATCAATAATTAGTTCTCCGTTATCATTACGTAAGTTTGGTCCAATACCAGCTGCATACTTTTTAATTTCTTGAAAATCATCATTCGTTACACTTTTCGGTTCATGTGTAATGCCAGACCATTCAACAATTTCATTGTTTTCATTTGGATAATACCAAAGCAATTGAACTAACGGAATATTTTCATTCATACTATGAATCTTTTTCAAACTATCTTTACTAAATGATTGAATCATAACACGGCTAGATGACATGTTTTGACCTACTAAATTATATTTATTTAACAATGCTAACAATTTCTCTTCCATTCCTGGATACACATCTGGTGATTTTGTTTCAATGTAATACTTCATGCTTCTTCCATACTTTTGGAAGATTTCTTCAAGAGTCGGAACTTTTTGCCCAACATACTCTTGCTTAGCCTTTTCTGGATACGCTTTATTAAACCACGTTCCTGCATCTAAACTCTTTATTTCGCTTAACGTTTTATCACGTACTTCGCCTGTTCCATTTGTAGTGCGATCAACTGCTGTATCATGCATTGCAATTAATTGGCCATCCTTTGTTAATTGAATATCTAACTCTAAATAATCCGCTTTCATTTTTTTCACTAAATCATAAGAAGCAAAAGTATGCTCAGGTGCATGTCCACTTGCTCCGCGATGTGCAATATTTAAAAACTTATTCGTATTCCATTCATGCTTCCCTTCTGCTTTCGCATGAACAGCTCCCCCAGCAAAGATACTTCCCGTCATAAAGAAAATAACTAAAACGCTAATAATCTTTCTCATCCTTCTAACCCTTCCTACGTTGCAAATTTCAACAAGCTAATGAGATTTACACGAAATAGAAGACACACTTTCATTATTTTTATAAACCTATATTAAAATTCCAATCTTACAAATATACTTTATCTATATTATTAATATAGAAAACTAGTATTATCCTATTTAATTCCTATAGTCCTCCTTTTCATATGTAACTCTCTATTTTGTACGATTCATTCAATAAAAAAAGCCATAAATTATTTAGAATACACTCCTGTATCCCTAAATAAATTTATGGCTTTTCTCAAATATCTCCGGCCTCTATTAACTTGTCGAATTTAATCATATCAAACCTATTGAAATTTGTGAATATTTTTTTCAGTACAGTGAAGCACATAAAACAATATTTCTGTAGTTACTTAAAAATCACATAATAAATTTCTCATTACCTCTTCCAATACTATATCTGGATTTACTACCGTTTTTTCCGAACGCCATCCGATAAAGCCATCTGGTCTAATTAATACAGCACCTCCATTCTCTATACCATATAATTTGCTAAAAATATCTTCTGGAACAACAAAGTCTCCACTTAAGCCAACACGATACCCTTTTATATTTATTCCTAATTTAGCTGAAACAGCATGTGCTGCCTCAGCCCAAGAACTATTTTCTACTCCTATAAGTAATACAAAACTGTTACCGAATAAGTCTAATGTAGAAACTTTCTTTCCTTCATACGTTCCCCATAAATGCGGCGCTCGCGTTCCAAGTCTCCCGTTCAACTCTATGCTATCCATTCTATGTGGAGTGACTGAATTATCTATAATCGCCTCTGAACAATACTGATATCCAACTGTAACAGCTAAAACATCCATATTATTCAAACTGCCTTCCTCTCTATTCGCAGCACGAAACAGTAAACTACTTGCATAAGCTGTCGTTAATTTTGCAACAGAGTGTCTCTCTTCATGATATGTTTCTAACAATTTTGGTTTTGCCTTCCCTTTTATAACAGCCGCTAATTTCCAAGCTAAGTTATGCGCATCTTGTATTCCTGTATTTGAACCAAATCCTCCTGTTGGCGGCATAATATGTGCTGAATCTCCAACTAAAAAGGTTCGATTCCCTTGAAATTTCACCGCTGTACTTTCGGCCGCTTCCCACGGTAAAACACTTAATATTTTTGATTCAACATTTGTACTTCCAATTGCTATTTGAATAATTTGTTTACAACGTTCTATAGTGAAGTCCTCTAGCCCCTCTCCTTTTAATGGATCGTAGGCTACATGATAAATCCATTTTTTTACGTTATCAACTGGGATAAGTGCACCAAGAACCTCCGGATGAAGTACCATCGAAAAACCGAATGCGTCTCCTTGTATAAACTCTCTTAAATCAGCTTCAAAATAAATATTCATATAATAGCCACCAATGGTTCCACGCCCCTCAGTTTTAATCCCTAACTGCTCACGTATTTTACTTTTCGCTCCATCCGCTGCAATTACATAGTCACAATGTATGACACTTTCTTTTTCTGTTTCACGATTTCGAATCTTTGCTTTTGCCCCGTTTTCATTTTGTTCAAATGAAACTAATTCATGATAAAAAGATAGTTGCCCGCCTAGCGTTTTTGCTTCTTGTAACATCATCTCTTCTAAAATAATTTGATAACATGCAGTTTGTTTTGATGGACTAATCTTTTCTATTTTTTGAAGTAACTCTTCATCGTTTCTGTATTGCGTCGCTCTCATTTGTTCCAATTCTTCTTTATTCGCCTCAGCTATTGTATGAACCGCTATTCTTCCTCGGCAGTTCTCTAATGCTTTACCTGCCAATTTAATTCTTTGTTCCAAGCCTAATTCTCGAAATAACTCCATTGTACGTAAAGTAAGACCGCCTGCTTTCGGATGAATGGCAGTAGACGGATGCCTTTCAATAAGTAAGTACTCAATGTTATGTTTTGCAAGAAATAACGCAGACGCTAACCCAGATAATCCCCCTCCAACAATTAAAACTGGTACATAATTCGATTTCATATATTTACCCTCCACATCATTGTTCTGAGCTCAGTGACATAAATATAATCAAAAAAAACATTAAAATATAGACTTATATTTCATTTTGAATTATCATATAGATAGATTACGCCCCAAAATCCCTTTTACCTTTTCATACATCTATAATCCACCTGAATTGTGTCTGTATGAAAGTGTAAAACAAAAGAACGTACTTTACGTTGAACTATGTTCTATCGTAAAAATCAAAAATAATACAAACATTATAAACGGTCGTAACCTTATGGATTATACAAGGTTACGACCGCTTATTTTATTGTTACATCATTTTTTGTTTTTAAAACTTCATCTATTGTGTTATGTAGTCCTTCCAATCCCTTTTCTATCTCCCTATAATTTTCAAAAATAAAAAATTCATTCGTCTCGATTTTCTTTCCCAATATTGCACCTCATACAACAATCATGTAGCATTACCGTATCGAAGTAATGGTTCGTTATCTTAAACCTTTCGACTAATTAGCAGGAGGCAAAGTGATTGAAATGAATAAACAAGAACAATTAAATATTATAAAAAAAGATTTTATTGATTCTCAAAAAGTATTATTGGCAATTGGTGATGAAACACGTCAAGCTATTTTATTAGTGCTAATGGAAACGGAATGTCAAACAGGATTACGTGTAGGAGAAATCACGAAGCAAACACACCTTTCCCGTCCAGCAGTATCACATCACCTTAAGATTTTACGAGAAGCTGGCATTATTTTAATGAGAAAAGAAGGTACAAAGAATTTTTATTATATTGATATACGTACAAAATTAGGTTTATTAAAAAATCTTGTATTAGATATTGAGAAGCTATTGCAAAACTTTTATTAAAACTTGGAGGTATAAGAAATGAAAGCAATGATAATTGATAGATATGGAAAAGTCCCAATGCGTATGGCAGAGGTACCTACTCCTGAAATAAAAGAGTATGAGGTGCTCGCAGAAATTCATGCAGCTAGTATTAACCCAATTGATTTTAAAATACGCGACGGAAAAGTAAAAATGTTACTGAAATATGAAATGCCCCTAATCCTTGGTAATGACTTTGCCGGTGTCATCACGAAGGTTGGATCAAAAGTAACTCGTTTTAAAGTTGGTGATGAAATATATGCTCGTCCAAGAAAAAATAAGATTGGTACTTTCGCGGAGTATATAGCCATTCATGAAGATGATATAGCTTTAAAGCCGAAAAATTTAAGTTTTGAGGAAGCTGCTTCGATTCCACTTGTTGGCTTAACATCATATCAAGCATTACATGACATCATGCAATTACAAAAAGGACAAAAGATTTTAATTCACGCTGGATCCGGTGGTGTTGGTACTTTCGCAATTCAGTTAGCAAAAATAATGGGTGCTACTGTTACAACGACTGCTAGTGAAGCTGGTGCAAATTTAGTAACGTCTCTTGGCGCAGATGAAATTATTAATTACAAAACAGAAAAATTTGAAGATATACTAAAAAATTATGATGCGGTATTTGATACAATCGGCGGTGCAACACTTGAAAAATCATTCAATATTATAAAAAGCAGAGGAAACATTGTTTCCGTTTCAGGTATGCCGAATGCTCGCTTCGGTAAAGAATTTGGTTCAGGATTCTTTAAAACTCTCTTATTTTCATTAGCCAGCAAAAAACTTACTGCACTTGAAAAAAAGCATAATGCTCAATATTCATTTTTATTTATGAAGCCAAGCGGGGATCAATTACGTACTATTGCAAACTATATTGAAGCCGGAAAAATCAAACCGGTAATCGATCGAGTCTTCCCTTTTGAAGATGCGCAAAAAGCAATGGAATATTCAGAGTCTGGAAGAGCAAAAGGAAAAATAATTGTAAAAATTAAATAATAATAAAACCTCCATTTTCTTAAAATGGAGGTTTTAAATTTGCTGTTAAATAGACATAGTGCAATGAAGTCCTTACAATAGATTGCAAGGGGAAATATTATATTATACTTTTAGTTAACTTTACAAAGAATACATACGTACAAATACATAACTTAAAATACAAAAAGGAGGAGATACAATGACTAAAAATAATGAAACAGGTTGGAATTTAGATAATAGTTATACGACTTTACCACAATCATTTTATACAGAAATCCCCCCTACTCCCGTAAGTTCACCGGAGTTAGTTAAACTAAACCATTCATTAGCGATATCTCTTGGCTTGACCCCTGAAGAACTGAAAAAGGAAGCTGAAATTGCTATTTTCGCTGGTAATGCACTCCCAGAAGGAGCTCATCCATTAGCTCAAGCATATGCTGGCCATCAATTCGGACATTTTAATATGTTAGGCGACGGTCGTGCTCTTTTAATTGGCGAACAAATTACTCCTTCAGGTGAGCGTTTCGATATTCAACTGAAAGGTTCTGGCCCTACTCCCTATTCACGCCGAGGAGATGGCCGTGCTGCACTCGGTCCGATGCTACGTGAATATATCATTAGTGAGGCAATGTATGCACTTGATATTCCGACTACTCGCAGTTTAGCAGTTGTCACAACTGGTGAAGCAACATATCGTGAAACAAAGTTACCTGGAGCAATTTTAACTAGAGTAGCTAGTAGTCATATACGCGTCGGTACATTTCAATATGCTGCAGCTCGTGGTTCAATAGAGGACCTGAAATCACTAGCTGACTATACGATAAAAAGGCATTACCCAGAAATTGAAGCTCATGAAAACCGATATACTGCATTACTACAAGAAGTCATTAAAAGACAAGCCAGTCTTATCGCAAAATGGCAACTTGTTGGATTTATCCACGGTGTAATGAACACTGACAATATAACGATTAGTGGCGAAACAATTGATTACGGTCCTTGTGCATTTATGGACAATTACAATCAAGGAACCGTATTTAGCTCTATTGACACACAAGGTCGTTATGCATATGGAAATCAACCATATATGGCCGCATGGGACCTCGCTCGATTAGCAGAATCTTTAATACCAATTCTGCACGAAGATGAAGAAGAAGCATTAAAGATCGCCCAAGACGAAATTTCGAAATTTAGCGTACAGTATGAAAACCATTGGTTCCTTGGAATGAAAAAGAAATTAGGACTATTTAGTACCGAAGAACAAGATCAACCACTTATTGAGCAACTTTTAAAAATGATGGAGAAATATAAAGCAGATTATACAAATACATTCCGTTCATTAACTCTTGATGCTATTGAAAATACAGCTCTATTTGAAAGTCCTGAATATAAAGATTGGTACAAACTGTGGCAATCTCGATTAAAAAGACAAGAACAATTGAAAGAAAACGCCTACGAAATGATGAAAAATAATAACCCATCAATCATCCCAAGGAACCACCGTGTAGAAGAAGCACTAGAAGCAGCTGTTACAAATGACGACTATAGCGTAATGGAGAAACTTCTTGAAGCTTTATCAAACCCTTATGCGTATTCTACAGATCAAGAAGAATACTGCATTCCGCCTGCACCGACGAATCGCCCTTATCGTACTTTTTGTGGGACTTGATTAAAAATTTGTTTTTATTTTAACCCAAAATTTATTAAGTTAACTATTAATCACAAACTTAAAAGTTGCTTTCAATATTGAAAGCAACACATTTAGTATCCAACCTTAAACAAGTCACAAATTATAATTTGTGACTTGTTTAATTACCCACGTTCAATAGAAGATTTGTTTTGCAGGCATCGTTGTATCTTCAGAGACAGCATATGGATTTTCATTAGGTTTTATAATTATAAACATTCTACCATATCCACTGTGAGCTAATTGATTGCAAAGACCTTCTACCATAAAACCCCATAACTCCAGCTGCTATTCCCATTATAGATAATCCAAGTTTTTTCTTTATTTTAATGCTTCTTTTTCAAATATTCTCTTTTTTATTTCATAACTCATAAAAAAATACTTTTCTGCTTTTTCTATATTACCTACCTTATGAAACTCTAATGCCAGACTTTCGGTATATTCGTGAATATACTCCGATAAATTTTTTCTTTCAAAGTAAGAAAAACCTTCAAGAATAATTTTTTCTATTTTTTCTACCTCTAAATGCTGACAAAATCCCTTTAGAATTAAAAAGTGATATCTATATTCATCATTTTTTAATTCCTCACAAACCTTCAATCCACTTTCAATTAATTCCTTCGCTTTTTCTATTTCACCTAATTTATAATATTCTCTTGCCTCTAAAAAGATTGCCTTATAATGAGTAGGCATTTTTTTAGAAACCTCAGATAAGTGTCTAATTGCTAAAACTGAAAGATTTTGACTCGCATACAATAAACCTAAATTATGTCTGATTCTTAATACTAACATTTCAGCATCATTTTTTTGTAAAATGTTTATTGCTGACGCAATATATTCCTCACCTTTATCATGCTGCTTTAATTCCGAAAAAGATAATCCTAATATATTTTCGCACAGCGCTATGTTCACTTCATACCCTGCTTGTTTAACAAAGATATCTCTTGCCTTTGAAGCGTATTCAATAGCTGAATATGCGTAATGCAAGTGGTATTTTAATATAGCAACTCTATAATTAAACTCTGCATATTCAATTTCATCTGAAATATGCTCTAATAACCCTTCAGCTTTTTCAAAATAGTTGCTAGCTTCACTATAATTAGTAAGAATTGTATAATGAATGGCTTTGAATAAATAATAATAATAATTAGAATATTCATCATTCGGTTTAGGCAATGCATCTATTTTATCAAAAGCTTTTTTCAAATTACCTAAACCATCTATTAGCACTTTATATCGAAATTCTAACAGATAATAGTGAAATGAAACCTTTACATCTGATTCGATAATATAAAGCTTTTTATCGATCTCTTCTTTTAATTTTTTTGCTTCACTTATACGTTGAGCTCTAATATCTCGATACCAATCATTCAGCATCTTATTAATTAATTCATTGCCAGTGATTTGTATATTCATCAAATCCACTCTCCTTCTTTTAATTATCATAAAAATAACATAATTCGATTATTTGTATCTATCTATATATATATTTCTCAACAATTGAACAAAATTCATTCACTGAATTTTGTTCAATATTTTAATAGACCCGCTGTAAATATGAATACTTTTTCTTATAACCTCTGAATATGAGTATCCTTAAAATCCGTCTCATATTTCAATCCATATCCAAACATTCGATCCATTCCAATATGTGCTGTCCATATTAAGCCAATCATTATAACGGTATCTATCTTAAAATAGACACCTATTAGAACAATTAATATGGATATGATATATGTGTGACATACATTATATATTTTCGCACCAACGTGATTATTAATCCCATATGCTAACATTGATAGATCCGGCGCTAAAAGGAATACAAAAAATATAATCCAACTAAACTCATAGATCGAATACATATAAATCGCGGCTAAAAATACAACCATTCCTTCAAAATGTACAATACGTTTTTGCATTATTTATCATTCCTATTTTTCTATATTTATTAATACATTTTCATCGCTAAAAGTATTCTTTTCATTTTTTGCATTTTTTGACCAGATGGTTGCTAATATTGGCCCTGCAATGTTATGCCATACTGCCGCTAATACACTTGGGAGTGCAGCCGCCGGTCCAAAATGCGCTGTCGCCAGTGCAACACCTAAACCTGAATTTTGCATTCCTACTTCTATTGAAATAGCCCTTCTTGTCCCTTCGTCTAGTCCAAGTACGAACGCAGTTATATATCCGAGCAAAAAACCGAAAGCATTATGGAGCATCACCGCAATAAAGATAAGAAGTCCTGAAGAAGTAACGCTACTTACATTTGCTGAAACAACTGCAGAAACAATTATGATAATTGCTACAACTGATATTAAAGGAATAACAGTCATTCCTTTATTAACGATATGAGGGAAAAACTTTTTCACTACTAGTCCTAAAATAATAGGCACAATAATGACTTGTACGATAGAAAGAAACATGGACATAGCATTTACTGGCATCCATTGCCCTGCAAGTAATAGTAGAATGAGCGGTGTAGCAATTGGTGCTAGTAACGTTGATACTGAAGTCATTGCAATAGACAACGCTAAGTTCCCTTTTGCTAAATAAACCATAACATTTGATGCAGTGCCACCCGGTACTGAACCGAGCAACACTAACCCAGCTGCTAATTCCGCTGGCAGATTCATAACGTAGGCTAGTACGTATGCGACAAGTGGCATAATAATAAACTGAGCACATACACCGATAATAACTGCTAATGGTTTTGTAGCTATGATTTTGAAATCAACAGCCTTCAATGTTAATCCCATCCCAAACATGACAACCCCAAGTAAAATCGTTATGTAACTAGTTAACCCGAGAAATGGCGCGGGAATGAAATATGCAATAGCTGCAATACAAATAACCCAAAATGCAAAATACTTTCCAGCTATATTACTTATCGCTTCTAGTACTTTCACCCGATCAGCCCCTATCTTTTAATTGAAACACCTTATTCGGATTCAAAATATTTTGCGGATCAAGAGCTTTCTTTATTTTCTCCATTACACATAATGCCGCCCCATGTTCTTCTTCTTGATACTTTCGTTTTCCGATTCCAACGCCATGTTCTCCTGTACATGTTCCTCCTCGTTTAAGAGCATACAGAACGATACTTTCGTTTATTTCGTCTGCCTTCTTTACTTCCTCTTTATCATTTGTGTCAATCATTAAGAGTACATGGAAATTCCCATCTCCAACATGACCTAGAATACCGCCAATAAGCCCTACTTTATCTAATACCTCTTTCGCATGTTGAATCGCGCCAGCTAATTCCGAAATTGGCACACATACGTCTGTACTCATTAGCTTTTTACCAGGATAACTATGCACGTAAGAGTACGCTAAGTTATGCCTTGCATCCCACAGTTTATTTCTTGCTGCTGTTTCCGTCTCAAACGCAATTTCTTTACATTTATGATCAAGAACGATTTCTTTCGTAAATTCAATATCTTGCTTTAACCCTGCTTCATTGCCGTGAAACTCTAAAAATAGTGTCGGTTCTTCTCTGTAACTTGTTTCATTGTAATGATTTACTTGTTTCATAGATAATTCATCAACGAGTTCAATTCTCGCGATTGGAATACCTGCTTGTAATATGTTAATTACAGCTTCTACTGCATCATTTATAGTTGGAAACGATGCCCTCGCAGCCATAACATGTTCTGGTATACCGTATACTTTTAAAGTTAACTCCGTGAAACATCCAAGTGTTCCTTCTGATCCTACGAAAATACCATTTAAATGATAACCTGATGATGACTTCGCCGCTAAATTCCCGGTATGTATTACCCCTCCATCCGCAAGAACGACTTCTAAATCTCGAACTTGATCACGCATTACACCATACTTTACTGCTGTCGTTCCGCTCGCGTTTGTAGCAGCCATTCCTCCTAACGTTGCATCAGCTCCTGGGTCTACACTAAAAAATAATCCATACTTTTTCAATTCTTTATTAAGCTGAGAGCGCGTCACCCCTGGCTGTACTCTCACAAGAAAATCCTTTTCTCTTATTTCAAGTATTTTGTTCATAAGAGAAAAGTCCATTGTAATTCCTTTTTCGTAAGGAATTACATGTCCCTCTAAACTGGACCCTACTCCAAATGGAACGACAGCTGTTCCGTGCTGAATCGCTATTTTCATTATCGCGCTAACTTCTTCGGTCGTTTTTGGAAAAACAACTACATCAGGTAAACTACTAGTATGATAAGATTCATCTTTACTATGTAACTCTCGTACTGTCATATTTATTACTACTCGATCTTCAGGAAGTATGCCTTTTAATTCATTTACTACATGTTCAATTGTTATTTCCATAATCAACTCTCCTTTTTAATTTTAAAACAAGTATACCATCTTTATACAAAATAATTAGAAAAATAAGATTATTAAACCTGAACATACAAAAAAGAACCTGCAGCACACGCTACAAGTTCTTTTTCACTACATTTTAAACGATTTCTTTATTAACAACATAAACCAAATTAAAGTAACTGCCATCAACGAATGAGAAAATCCTACAATATAAGTTAACCCTTTAAAGTCAGCTCCATTTAACTGAAGAAGCCCTCTCGCTGCTAGCGAACCTAACATTAATGTTAATGCAATGTTATGTAAAACAAACCACTTATTAAACCCTTGCACTTCATGAAACGCGAATACTTTTGCTAATCCTAAAGCAATTAAAAAGAAGAAAAAGCCAAGTACAAGTGTATGTGTATGCAAAAGATTTAACAAAGTAGATCCTAAAATCCCTTTATACTTACCATACTCCCTAGCGAAAATCCCTGATAATAAACCGATAATCAAATACGTAAACGATGCATTATATAATTTCTTCATTATGTACCTCCTTGAGTAGAATGTGTAGTGTGTCATATTTAGCAATAATGATAGTTATATAGTAAAAATTCCTAGTTACCTAGGAGTCATTGTATAAGCATCTCACTCTTTACAATCAATCCTAATTATAAAATATCTCTCTATACAAAACAAACGAACTTTATGTGAACAACCCCCCATTAAAATATGTTGCACTTTTGTTTTACACAATCCATACTAATTGTTATAACTTTTTAAAGGTGGTGTAATCATTGATAGTTCTTAAAACAGAACGTCTTAATCTTCGTTGGTTTGATATAAAAGACGCTCCTTTTATTCTTGAGTTAGTAAACGATCCTGCATGGATTCAGTTTATCGGTGACAAAGGAGTTAGAAACTTAGAAGATGCAAAAAATTATATTGTAAACGGTCCCATCGATATGTATAACAAACTCGGATTTGGCCTTTACTTAGTAGAACGAAAAGAAGATCTCACTCCACTTGGTATGTGTGGCCTTATTAAAAGAGATTCATTAGAAGACGTTGATATCGGATTTGCCTTTTTAGAAACATTCCGTTCAAAAGGATATGGCTACGAGTCAGCTTCTGCAATAATCGAATACGGTGTACAAAAGCTCGGCATGAATCGAATTGTAGCAATTACTTCTATAGATAACATCGCCTCAGGAAAGCTTTTAGAAAAAGTAGGATTACGATTTGAGAAGATTATTTCAGGGTCTGGAGAAGATTTAAAATTATTTGGGTATAACGCATAGTAAAGAAGGTCGCCGTGAATGGCGACCTTCTTTACTATTGTAATAATATTTTCCTACACATTGAGATTGCTTGTTGTATAAGGAAGCCTTTCTTTTTTCCATGCAAGAAATCCTCCCTTTAAATTCACTACTTCCTTTATACCAGCTCTTTGTAAAATACTAGCTGCTATAGCGGAACGTAATCCGGTTCGACATTGCAAAACTATTGGACAATCTTTCGGTATATAATCTAGTTGTTCAAATAGATTACCTAAAGTGATATGTATTGCATCATGAAGGTGTCCTTCCTCCCACTCTTTTTTACTACGCACATCGATAACCTTAACGCTTCCACCTTTTATATGCGGATATAATTCAATCGATGTTTTTTCTTTGTAACTTTCAAATCTATCAAGTCTTTGTATTACTTTTAAGGGTGCAAAAGCAATAATATTATCTAACCCAATAGATTCAAATTCTCTAATAATTGCCTCCACTTTAACCTTTTCCTCATCTAGAATTATTAACGTTTCTGTTTTATAATCTAATAACCATCCACACCAAGTTGTGAAAGAATTGTTATAAGGTATGTTAATTGACTTCTCGATATGACCTGCAGCAAAACTCTCTACATCCCTTATATCAACTATTTGATGAACGCTCTTCAAAATTTCTTGAAGTTCTTCTACTGTATTAATAGCATTACTTTTTCTCTTCTTACGAATTGGCGGACCATACTTATTTAAATTCTTCATTAATGAAAAATACTTTGGAGGCTCTGGCTGTCCCGTCAATAAAGTTGATATAAAATCACTTTCTTCATTACACTGAAATGCCCAATTGAACATCTTTTCATAACCTAATGTAGAAGTTGGAATTGCTCCTAATGCTTTTCCACATGCGCTTCCCGCACCATGTGATGGCCATATTTGCAAATAATCAGGAAGTATTTTTATTTTTTGTATAGAATCAAATAATTGTTTCGCTCCTATTTTTGCAGTATCTTTCATACCGACTGCAGTTTCTAATAAATCCGGTCTTCCTATATCTCCTACAAATATAAAATCACCTGTGAATATCCCTATCGGTTTATCATTCGTATAATTATTTTGACTTGTATCAGTCACTAAAAAAGAAATACTTTCAGGCGTATGCCCTGGGGTGTGAATTACATTAAATTTTATATGACCTACTTTAAACTCTGTGCCCTCTCTAACCAATTTGTATCGACCTTCATTAAGATATTGATATTTCCAATCACAATCTCCTTCATCAGATACATATAAATTTGCATGATAAAGATTGGAAAGTTCTCTAGACCCAGAAAGAAAATCAGCATGAATATGAGTCTCAGCCGCAGCAATTACTTCCATTCCCTCTTTCTTAGCAAATTCTATATATTGTTCTATATAGCGACCTGGATCAATTACAATTGCTACGCCTTCCTTCTGACAACCGACTAAATAGGAAGCATGTGCTAATTTTTCATCATAAAAATATTTTAAAAGCATAGCTATTCCCTCCAAATAGGTATTTCAAATTGCTTTTCAATTTTTATAACCACTTTCTATCTTCCCCTATAGGATCCCTTTCAACATAAAATTCCAATACATATATGGCAACATAAATCTTTTAAGTAAAAACATACTATACCTTTCTTTCGCTTGATTAAACGGAAACGTTTCTTGAGGCTCATGTTTATAGTTAAATTCAGCGAGTATAAGACTTTTATATCCTGTAATAATTGGACAAGATGTATACCCATCATATTTAGCCTGCAAATCTCTTCCACTAAGTACGTCCATAATATTTTGTTTTAAGACAGGTATTTGTTTTCGAATTGCCGCTCCAGTTTTAGAAGTAGGTAAATTAGTACAATCTCCAAGTCCGAAAATATTTTTATACTTTACATGCTGCAAAGTATAAGGGTTTATATCTACCCATCCCTGATAATCACTTATTTCACTCTCTTTAATAAAATTTGGTGGCCCCATTGGTGGAACAACATGTATCATACTATATGGTATGGTTTCTCTTTTCAGCGTTTGCGTATCTTCAAAAATTGCTTCTCTCTTTTCGGCGATAATTTCTACTAAGTTTTTATTATAATTCGTTATAATTTGCTTTCTTTCTAGTACTTGTTCTAAAGTATTTGCATATCGTGGAACCTGAAATATGTCAGTGTTTGCAGAATAAAACATTACTTCACTTCTGTTTCTTACACCACTATTACAAAAATACTCCTCTGCTAAATACATAATTTTTTGTGGAGCACCACCGCATTTAATAGGAGTATTAGGGTGGGTAAAAAGCGCATTTCCTCCTTTAAATTTTTCGATTTCTCTCCAAGTAGAATCAACATATGTATAAGAATAATTGCTACATACCCCATTAGTCCCAATAGATTCTTTTAAGCCCTTAATACCTTCCCAATTTATTTGTATACCAGCTGCTACAATAAGAATTTCATACTCAAGCAGCAGTCCGTCATCTAACAGTATCTTATTTTCATCCGGAAATAACTTAACAACACTTTTAGGGATCCACGTTGCCCCTTTTGGAATAAGCGATTCTTGATCACGCATTGTACTTTCCTTTGAAACAATTCCTCCCCCCACTAAACTCCATAGTGGCTGAAAATAATGTTTTTTTGACGGATCAATAATCGCTATACTTTCTTTCAATAGGGGGATATTTCTTAATAAATGTGCAGTAGAAGATAGTCCTGCAGTCCCAGCACCAACGACAATAATTTTATAACTATCTCTGGTCTTCATTATCCTCTTCCTATCTAAATTTAATTTTTAAATTAACTAATTTGTGGCCGTATTTTCATCGTAGTAAAATTATTATACGTTAAAAACATCACATTTTTATCTTATTAAAATGAAAATTCTGTTAATTTTACCATCAACATTACTTTATGCGTAAATTCCTTATGTTACTTCTTTAATTTGTTTCAAACACTACAAACTTTATATTTTTCAATATTATACTGTATTCTAGCTACATTTAATTACATCACATGCCAATAGACATTGGATTATAAGTCACTTGAAACAAACTACATAGAAACATCCAGTGTCCACATATACAATAATAGGATGGTTTTATATTAATTAATCACTTATATAATTTTTCCTTACAGTTTATCCTTGTCTCAATACTCTCTCAAAGTATCCTTTGTCACTTATAAGAACCGGAATATTCAATTTAGCAATGCGAAAAGTTTGTTTTCAAATATTTTTGTTTATATAAATTTACAAATGAAATTATGGTTATTTAGTTTATATGTATGCAAATCCATCCTGTTGAGCTATTACTCTTTTAAAAACCTCATATGTATTATTTTTATTTAATTTTGTTTACACCCTTAAAAAAAACGAGCATATGATAGTATATACTAATCCGAAAGCCCTATAGTCTACTTTCTAAGAGCACTGATTTGTGTTCTTTTTTTTAATGAAGATTATGTTCAATTTTTGTTACATTATTAAAACTTCCATTTGTTACTCTGAAAAATTCCTCACTTTATAATTCCTATTCACAGTATTTTGACCTTGGAATAGCTAATTACTATATCATAGAATATCTTTTTCATTAAACCTTCTGACCATATTGTATTTATTAAACCTTTGTATTGTAGGATTTAATAGTTATCTCATTGATCATAAAGAGATAAAACCAGAAAGTGATTTCTATTAGTCCAAGCACTTCATGTTACTCCCACATACACTATAAAATGTTTGGACTTTATTACTTCAATTAAAACTTAAAGTTAGGAGGATTTATTATGGCAGATTGTACAGGTTTAGCTTGTTTTCTATTCTCTTCGTGGCCAACGGGAACAGTTGTTACAATTACTACTAGATCAGGTCAAATTATTGGACCTGCTACTTTTTCACTGTTCTTTCCGAATATATGTGCAGTAGTATTGGAAGAAGAAGATGTGATAACCCCTTCATCTACCAATACTACATTCATAAGTTGTGAAGATATAGAAAGTGTTACTTTAACCACTCTTTAAAATGATTCATATTTTTCTAGCTTAATCCATATTTAAGACATTCTAATGAATGTCTTTTTTCATGAAAAATCTAATCAGTATCCCCTGAGATGTAACATTCTATTGACCTATTATTTCAATAAATTGCTTTAATTTAAATTTTTTCTCTTCTAAAGGTTACTTGTCTACACATCGTTCTACAAAACTTCATATGATATAGTATATTGTTTAAAGGAGGAATAAATTTGTTCTTATGCAATTTATTTGGTTGTTCAGGTGGAGTATGTAGTATTTTTAAAAATTTACAGCCAGGCGAAGTCGTTACTGTGACTGGTAAATCTGGGAATATTATTGGACCTGCTATTTTTACAAATTTTAACCCTAATACTTGTATCGTCACATTAGAAGAGGAAAATTCAGTTACTCCTCCTACTACAAGTATTACTAAAATTAGTTGTAAAGAAATAGAAAGTGTTACGTTTATCTCATAATATATTTTAAACCTAAAGCAGGGGTTGAAATATGAAACTCTTATACATTACTTCTGGTTACTCAAAAATTTATCAATATCTAGATCAAAGCATACAAGGAACACTTATAGATCAAAATTTCGAATGGTTAGCGATACAACCGAGTGAATTAATACAACAATTGGATTTCATTACAACAACTTTTCATCCCGATATTGTATTCACCTTATTAGGTAATCATCTACCACAAAAAGCAATTCAATATTTTAAAAAATGGAACATTAAATTAGCTGTCTGGTTAACTGAGGATCCATTTTATATAGATACTTCTCTTCTTCTATTAAATAACTTTGATTTTATATTTACTATTGATAGCGAAGCACTTAAATATTACACAGCTTTAGGATATACCAATGTATATCACTTACCATTAGCGGCTAATATAGACGTATTTAAACCTAGTCTAAAAAATATAAAATATAAAAGTGAAGTATTATTCATTGGCTATCCTTATCCAAACCGAGTAAAATTAATACATTTCCTTTTAGAAAATACCCCCTATCACTATACTATTATTGGCCGACATTGGAGAAATAAGTTATTAAAAAAATGGAAAAATCACCGAAGAATTAAAATTATAGAAGAATGGATTCCACCTCAAGAAGTTGCGCTCTATTATAACAACGCTAGTCTTATTTTAAATCCTCATCGTAGTCATCTATTTCCACAAAATAAAAATAAAAATAAAGTAAAAAATAATACTATTAATAATCGTACGTTTGATATTGCCGCTTGCCAAGGCTTTCAAATTATTGAAGAAAAGTCTGATCTTTTATCGTTCTTCAATAAAGATGAAATTATATCCTATAACAGCTTTGAAGACTGTTTAAATAAAGTATCTCTTTATTTGGATGACACGATTTCAAAAAGATTAATGGTTGAAAAAATTCATACAAAAGTGATAACACAGCATACTTTTCATAAGAGAATCCACTTTATAACAACTATTTTACAGTCACAGCTTTATTAAAATAGAAATCCCCTTGTGCATATAGATGCACAAGGGGATTTCTTCAAATTAATCTATAACATATTCTTAACTTTTATTTCACTTGAAACATGTATTTTTTATAATTTTTATGCACCGATAAGATAAGCCCGATCATTATCATATTTGAAAACAGTGAATTTCCTCCATATGATAAAAAAGGAAGTGCAATTCCTTTTACTGGCATTATACCAATATTTTCGAAGATTCGAAGTGTTAGAACACTAATTGCCCCGCACATAGTAATGTACCAAACAGATTCTCTGCTGAATATGCAATTATAGTTACTCGATATATAAGAAGTAACAAGACCAATACAACGAGAGCCGCTATTATAAATCCACCTTCTTCAGCGATGGTAGCAAAAATAAAATCAGTATGCTTTTCAGGAATATATACACTTCCTTGACCAAATCCTTTTCCATGTAATTCGCCACTTCCAACAGCTAAAAGAGATTGTTGCGTTTGATACCCTTGATCTGTATTTTCAGCTGGATTCAGCCAACCTATAATGCGTGATTGTTGGTGAGGTTTTAACCTAGTAACTAATTCTTTAAAGAAAAAATCTGGATATCTTACGTATGTAAATATTAATGTAGATAGTAGAGTTACCGGAATGAATGTACAAAATGCAATTAATTTCTTTTGAATCCCTGATATGAATAAATACAATAGATGCTGCGTATAAGAACACCATCCCTGTATCTGGCTGGCTATATACCAGAGCAATAGGAGGAATTGAGACTAACATAATTTTTCCAACCAACAGGAAATCAGTTTTATATGTCCGAATCATATATTTAGCGTTATGATTCATTACTAAATTTGCGACAAATATAATTAGTGCAATTTTGAAAAACTCCGATGGTTGAATTTGAACAATAACAGGAAATTGAAACCATCTTTTTGCTCCCAATTTAACGGGAGTAAATGTTGATTCTGGTAGTATTTTTAATATAACAATTGATGCAAATCCAATAATATACATTGGACAAGATAAATTTTGCCATTGATCCCACTCAATACTTGCAACTAATATTAACAGTACAAAACCAATTAAATAGTTCCTACCTTGCTGAAATGCAAAGTTTGTGCTTCCATACTGGCCAGTTTGTTAACTACTATTTTATGTTTCATCGTCACATTATAATGAAATAGTCATATATTTTCTTGAATTTTAAAAACCTAATTCACTTTTCAATATCTCATTTCTTCCTTAAAGAGGTCTTTTTATAGATGCTCTTCTTAAGTTTTTCAGCATAAAACTAAACATTCCGTCAATACTAAAGATAGGCGAAAGCCAGAACTCATTTAAACGTCCCTGTAGTTCTTCTCTTTTCTTTATTAAGCAGCTAGCTTTCACTAGCTGCTCTTTTATTTACATATATCATAAGGATTTGAATATATTATGTTTGAAAGTACGCTGTTTTATCAAAAGGTGATCCGGTGACAATTTCTTTTTTATTTCTACAAAATAAATTTTTTACTAGATACCTTTTCGTATAATATATGCAAGCTTGTTAACACTATAAATGTAACTTTAGGTTACATATCTATTACTTTCAGGGCCTAATTTTCTTTTGTGCAACAAGTGTTTAGCTAGCTTCGCTGGCCACTTTGTTGTACCGAATGAACTTTTTATTTCTCAACACCTAACATATGGTATCGATATTCCAATAATGGTAATATGAAGGTACCTTCAGTTGTTAAATATTATGCCCTTTTTAAAGGCCCTGTTTTTAAACAGGGCCTTTAAAATTTATTCTCTACTTAAATAGTATTTTTGTTATAAATCTTTCTATAAACACTCTCATTTCCTCGATATCAAATTAAATCCCATGAAACAGGCGTCCCTTTTTCGATATCCTTATTCGCTTTTTTCCCAATAATTTTGGATATGTGTTTTGGTAATAAGCCATTCCCTGGTCTAATAGCTTTAACATTTTCATTTGTAAAGAATTCTCCCGCTTTTATGTTTTCTACTACATATAATGATCTTCTAAATTTTAAAGAATCTTTTTCTATATCAGTCGGTCCATAATATACATTCCCCAAAGATTCCCATGCTTTTTCAGTTTCGCTTACTAATAATTTAAATTCAGCTGGTTCCATTGAAAATTTAGCGTCAACTCCTCCATCCAACCTCGAGAGCGTTAAATGTTTCTCAATTACTGTGGCCCCAAAGGCAACACTCGCTACAGATACTCCTACACCCAGTGTATGATCAGATAAACCCACCTGACATTTAAATAACTCTTTCATATGAGGTATGGTAACTATATTTGTAGATTTTGGAGACGCAGGATACGTACTCGTACATTTTAATAGAATTAGTTCTTTACACCCTTCTTCTCTCGCAGCCCTTACTGTTTCATCTAGTTCGGCAATTGAAGCCATACCTGTCGAAATAATTATTGGTTTTCCTGTTGCGGCTACTTTACGTATGAGGGGGATATCAGTATTTTCAAAAGATGCAATTTTATAACATGAAACATTTAATGTCTCTAGAAAGTCTACAGCTGTTTCATCAAAAGGCGTACTAAATGGTATCATCCCTAACTCTATACAGCGATCAAAAATTGGTTTATGCCACTCCCATGGTGTATATGCTTCTTTGTATAAATGATAAAGTGATTTGCCTTTCCATAAACTTTTCGTATCGTGAATTGAAAAATCACCATTTTCTATATTTAAAGTCATTGTATCTGGTGTATATGTTTGAATTTTAAATCCTTGTGCCCCGGCCTCCGCAGCTGCCTCTACAATTTTCAACGCTCTATCTAATGATTGATTATGATTTCCTGACATTTCTGCAATAATAAATGGTGGCAAACTATTGCCAATCTCTCTACCTCCGATATATACATTACTCATTTTTTTCACCTTCAAGTTCTATTTTTATAGCTTCTTTTCTTTCCTCCCATTGTTCACGGGACAAGGTCATTGTAATGACATCTATATAATCATTGTCCCTATAAATATAATCTTCATATCTTCCATCTTCTTGGAAACCAAGTTTCTGATGAAAATTTAAACTAATACAGTTTGATTCTATTATTTCTGCATATACTTTGTGTATGTCTTTAATTTCAAAAATAAAATTTAATGCTAATAAACCTAATACAGTTCCGGCACGTCTTACACTTTGTTTTTCACCTATATAAAATCCCCAATAACAAGTTCGATTCATTTCATCTATTTTTGTAAAATTAACAAATCCAATTGGTTTTTCTTTATATATTAATATTCTTGCAACCTTTGTTTCATCCATTACGAGTTTTTCATACCACTTTAAATGTTCGTCTATTGTTATTTGATGATCTTCATACATAACTGAACGTATTTCTTTTGCATTCCGCCAATTTAAAATAAGTTCTAAATCTTTCTTTTCTAACCTTTCCAATTGAAAATCCTCAATTTCTAACATACTATCCTCCTAAAATATTTTTTGCTATTTCATTTGAATTACTGGCACACTGTATAGAAAGAGCTTTATTAGACATTTCTTTCACTATTTTAGAATTTGATAAAAGTTTGTTTAGACATTCCATAATTGCTTTATCCGAAACACTTTCAGCTGTACCAATATTCCATGTAGCTCCAACCTTTGCTACAGCTTTGGTTACTTCAATTTGATTTTGGGCAGTTGTAATTGTAATAGAAGGTAATCCAAGAAAGCAGCGTTCCCATGTGGTTGTTCCTCCAGCTCCTATCCCTAAATCCGCTCGTACGAGAAGCTCTTCCATATTTTCTATTTGACAATAATATGAAGCGTTAGAAACACTCTTACAATAAGTTTGAATCTCCTCTTTATGCGGATTTTGGCTTCCTACCACAACGTCTATTTTTAAGTTATCTTGATTTATATTTTGTAAGGCTCTTAATGTTTTTAATGTTTCATTTGTTACATCATGCCCACCAAAAAAAATAAAAATCCTCTCAATTTCTCCTGTTCTTTTTCGTGAAAATTTCTTAGCAGCATGAAACTCTGGCCGTAATATAGCATATTTAGGCCCCAATTTTACTAATGAGTGCTCTGGTATTAAATCTTTATAGCGATCATTAGGGTTATCGTATAAATTTTGGTCTAGTAACAAATCACAGTCGTGCATTCGATTTGCAAGATCATCGATTACCATGATTTTCCTTACAGTTTTTCTTAAAGCAGACTCCCACCTATTATCTAATCCATAATGATCAACGATTAACCAATCACACTTGGGAAGTTGCGACAAAATATCATTGGTCTGCTGTGCATCAACAAACCAATGATATTTGAGCCAATTTAAATAACTCCCGTGTTCTGAACTTAAGAAATTTGTATTTTCACCATCTCCATCTAATACAAACACACAAAATCCCTTATTTAAAATATATTGATGTAAATCACCTTCTAGCTTACGACAAATGAAATATACTTGAGCACCTTTATTCCGTAACTCGTGGGCCAGTGTTAAACAACGCATAATATGACCGGTACCTATTTCAATAGATGCGTCGGCGCGAAAGGCAATTTTTTTCTCAAGCAAGATACTCCCTCCTCACTAAAAGCACTACAATTTATTAATTTATAATATCGTTTCTCTATTTAACTCATCTACTAATGATTGTTGATTTGCCCATTTCAATTTTACATGACTATTAATTTCAATAAGTTCAGGGTTTCGAAGGATGTAATCTTTTATTTGATGAAAGAATAAAGGTTTAGATTTTACATTCAGACCTCTATAAAGTTCATTGAACATATCTAAATCTGGTTGTTCATCTAATGTTAACCTCCAAGTAGGATAACAAACTGCTGGAGGAAGTTTCACTACATTGATACGAAATAAATGTGGATTATTAATAAAATAAAACGGAAGGTATTCTGCATAAGTTAAAGGTTTTGGGATTTGTAGTAATCGTTCGATTGCCTCTAATGTAAAAATATCACCTGCTGTTCCAACAGGTAACGTACTTAACTCTGCCTGTGTATAGTCTGCACCACTTTTCAAATGTTCATCTAGTAAAAAAGTATTTATTTCAGGTGACACAGCTGGGCAATCCCCTGTAATCCGTATGACAATATTTGCATTTTCTTGTTTTGCAGCTTGGAACATGCGATCAGCGGTATTTTCTGGATCACCTCTAAAAATCTTAACTTTCCCGTCTAAATTAAATTTTTCCAAAGGGTCATCTTGTGCAATATCTGAAGTAGCAAGTATGACCTGGTGTTTTCCTGGAATAGCTAATGTATTTATAAGACATCGTTCAATGGAAGAAACTCCGTGTATTGGCAATATTGCCTTTAAAGGTAACCTAGTAGATTTTAAGCGGCAAAGTACAATTATTACTACCTTTGGAGGTTCAATAACCTCTTTTGTTATTGGGGTACCTGCAGACAAATTATATACAGCTACCTGAGGTAATAATTCCTCTGCTTCAAGCTCGGTCAGCGCATTTTCTACAACATTTAATTCCATTGTTACTTTATTAGCTGTAATAATCTCTCCTTTTTTAATGTCACCTTTTGTAACTGCTCTTAACAATTTTTGGTTTTGCAATTTTAATAACACCCCTTTCATTTAATTTTTAGCAACTCTATAAAACGAAAGAACTTTTCTCACAGCTTGTATTACATCCCACACATCAGCTTCTGTCATTTTAGGAAATAGAGGCAGCGTAATAATTTCCTCATATACATTTTCTGCTTGCGGACAAATACCTTTTCCATAACCTATTTTTTGATAAAACGGTTGCAAATGTACGGGTATATAGTGCACATTCACACCGATATTTTCTCTTTGTAATGCCTCGTAAACTTCTTTTCGATTACATTTTAATAATTTAGTATTTAAACGAATAATATAAAGGTGCCAGCTTGAATCGGTTTGAGGCAATTGCTTTGGTATGATGATTTCAGATAAACAACTAAATTCTTTATTATAAATGTCTACATATTTCTTTCGAATTTTAATAAAAGAGTCTAATTTATTTAACTGTGATAAGCCAAGAGCAGCTTGTATATCCGTTATTCTATAGTTGTAACCTAAGAATTGCATTTCATAATACCAAGGCCCATGATTTTCAAGAAGATTTCGAGGATTCTTTTCAATTCCGTGCGTACGGAATTGAAAAAGTTTTTCGTAAAACAGAGGATTATTTGTGGTAATTACCCCCCCCTCTCCGGTAGTAATATGTTTCACCGGATGAAAGCTAAACATTGTCATATCACCAATTGAACCAATCTTTTTATTTTTATATGTGGCTCCTAATGCGTGGGCTGCATCTTCAATGATAATCAAATTGTTTTCTTTTGCTATTTTTTGTATTTCTTCTAACTCTACAGGCTGCCCAGTAAAGTGTACGGGAATAATAGCCTTTGTTTTGTTTGTAATCTTTTCCTCTATAGATTTAGGACTAATGTTATATGTTCCATTGTCAATATCAGCGAATACCGGCTTTCCCCCTTGGTATAAAATACAATTTGCACTTGCTACAAATGTCATCGGAGTTGTAATTACTTCATCTCCCTCAGTTATGCCTGCTGCATAGCAGGCAGCATGCAATGCAGCTGTACCATTTGAAAAGGAAACAGCGTATTTTGCTCCCACATATTTCGCTATAGCCTCTTCAAACTGTTGAACCATTGGTCCTGTTGTTAAAAAATCCCCTTTTAATACATCTACAACAGCCTGAATATCATATTCATCAATTTGTTGCTGGCCATATGGTAAATAAGTTTCTCTAACAGGCTTTCCTCCATGCATACCGAGGATTCCCCTTACCATTACTCTTTCTCCTTAGGATTAATTTTTAAAGATTTAATCCACTCTTCTGTTTTAATAACTCCATCTTCTAAAGAAACTTTTGGTTCCCAGTTTAATATTGTTTTTGCTTTTTCATAGTTACATAATAATTTTTGAATTTCACTTTGCGGATGGATATGAGTTACATGTTGAATGCTTACTTTATTTCCCGAAATCAATTCTGCTAATTTATTAATGGATATATCTTGCCCTGTTCCAGCGTTGATAATATGACCATTTGCTTTTGCAGAGTATCCTGCTGCCACAACAAAATCTGCACAATCTTCAACGTATAAAAGGTCTCTCGTTTGTTTTCCATCCCCATATATATTCAGTGGTACATTATCTAATTTATTATTTATAAAAATGGCAACAACCCCACCTTCCCCACCTGTTTTCTGGAATGGACCATACGTATTAAATGGGCGAATAACCACTACTGGTAGCTTATAAGCATAATAGTAAGATAAAACCATGTTTTCAGCAGCAATTTTTGATCCCGCATATGGAGAGGCTGGTTTAATTGGGTCTAATTCTGATATCCCTTGTATATTAGTAGCTTTATCATATACCATACAAGTACTCATAAAGACCATTTTGACATCATAATTAAGACATTGTTCTAGCAAATTAAAAGTACCTATTGTATCATTTTCAAAAGTTGCTCTAGCATCATCTATACTATCTTGAACATTGATACTCGCTGCTAAATGATAACAAAGGTCAAATGAATTATTTTCAAATAATTGAGCAACTAATTTTTTATCTTTAATATCTCCTTGAATGCATTGTTTTAAATTTAGATCGTGTGCAAACTCGGTAATATTTGCAGTAGTTGAATTTGCTAAGTTGTCTAATATCCATACTTCATGCTTATCCTGCAATAATCTCTTTACAACCCACCTACCAATAAAACCTGCACCACCAGTTACTAATATTTTCATATTTTCTCCCCTCCTGTTAATAGCTGCTGGTTTAATATTAAATTTCTAAGCTCTTCTTTTGAAATAGCATTTTGATTATCAGAACGGTAAAAGCCTGCCTTCGCCCTTTTTGCATTTTCATATTGAGTACCCTTTTTTAATGGGCTAGGAATGATAAACATATCTGGTAATTCAAAAGCCTGTAAAGATTCATCATGTGTCATAAGTTCTTCATACATTTTTTCACCCGGTTTTAAACCAATTTCTTCAATTTTAATATTCTCCTTGGACAATCCATATAACTTTGTAACTTCTTCTATCATCACTTCACTTAAATCGTTTAATGAAATAACTGGCATTTTTAATATAAAAGTTTCACCACCCTTTGCTATTTTCATTGCTTCAATTGTTAACATAGTTGCTTGGTTCAGTGTCATCATAAATCTACTCATACTAAGATCCGTTACAGTTATTTTTTGGTTTTCTTTAATTTGATTTTCAAATAAAGGAATGACAGAGCCTCTTGATCCCATCACATTTCCGAAGCGAACACTTGTAAATGTCGTTTCACTTGAACCTTTTGAATATTCCGCTGACGTAATCAATCTTTCAGCAGTCAATTTTGTTGCACCGTAATTATTTGTTGGTGAAATCGCTTTATCAGAACTTGTAAAAACTACCTTTTTTACTTTCTGAGCAATTGCCGCTTTTATTACATTTTGTGTTCCAAAAATATTGGTCAAAACTGCTTCAAACGGATTATATTCACAAAACGAAACATGCTTCATCGCGGCCACATGAAATACATAATCAATATTTTCCATCGCACTAAATACTCGATCATAATTACGAATATCCCCAATTAAATAACGAATATTTCGATTTTTATCCCTAAATTCTTCTTGTAATACAAATTGATTGTATTCACTTCTACTAAAAACTCTTACCACTTTTGGCTTTTCCTGTAGAACATTAGAAAGAATGCTTTTTCCAATTGTTCCTGTTCCACCAATAATTAAAACATTTTTATCTTTAAAAAACATGAAAATATATACCTCCTCATATTAAAAAATAATTTTAGCAAAAAACCTCTCTTCAACTTGTTTGTAATTCCATAGGCAATCCATTTGTTGAGAGATAAACTAGTTTGCCGGATATAGAAACATACGTTTCTATTGCAAGTTTAAAATACATATTAATCATTGAAAACTGAGGATATAATCTTTTACTTCAAATATTTATAAATGGTGACGATTTTAATCTTTTTCAATTTGAATTAAATCTATTAATCTTTTTGTGCATGCTTCTTGCGGATAGTTTTCATTAATAAATTTTCTTCTTAATTCTTTTGCTAAATTTGATTGTAAAGGATTATTTAGAACCTTTTTAATCGTGCTAGTCATATCCTCCATAGAATGATTTACAAGCCAATCTAATGTATCGTAATATTTATAATCCCTTTCCTCTAATAAAGATTTATAAACAACTACAGGTATATCTAATAACATTGCCTCTAATCCCACTGTTGAATTTGAGATAACCACAAGATTTGCATGTAAAATAACATCATATATGTTTACTTCATTTGTTATATATTTAACATTAGGATATAAGTTACTTAACTTAATATATTCTCCCACTAAATTACGCCCTTTTTCCCAAGGATGTGGCTTTATAATAACCGTAATATTTTTGTCTTCCACTAACTTTTCTGTCAATTCAGTATAAAATGAAGTTTTAAATGGCTGGGTTGCAATAAAAACCACTTTTGTAGAGGGGTCTATTTTTAATTTATTAAAAAGATTCTTTTTATCCATATATACTCTATCAAAGATCTCATCATATCTGGGGTGCCCTAGTATTTCGATTTGAGATTCACTGACCCCTTTTTGAAGGTACCAATCTTCTTCATATTTCCCATATACGACCTGTTTTGTTGCGAAAACCGGAAAGTATGCTTCTTCCCCCATTACTGCACCATGCTGCAGACAATAACTCGGTATACCCTCACTACTAGAAAGAAAAGTAAGAGCTCTACTTGTTATATCTTCCGTAGTACCGACAATCACACCAGAAATATCTTGTTCTTTAAAAATAAAATGAGCCATATTAAGTTTCTCAATCATGATAGGAAGGTCGCTTAGTAATTTTTTTTGAAAAAAGAGGTTTGAAAATAGTGGGTGCTTATTAAACTTTAAAAAGATTTCTTTAGCTTTTTCTATAAAAACATGTGCGGTATTAGCAGATTTATTTATATAATCTGGTGCACAAACTGTAGGAAGACCGTAGAGTTCGGTCTTTTTTGATCTAGTTAATATCTTTGTTTGATTTGGATTAAAGTGAGTAAAGTTACTTACTGAAAAACGGAGATAATCTGAATTTAGGAGGATTGCTCCATTTTGGTTTTTTCTTTTTATTTTTGATTGAAATACAGACATTATTTTTTCAAACTCTAACTGTAACTGTGTTTCTGCTATTGGCTCAATTGACAATTGCTTGTAAAAATTATTATCTTTCATTTTATTTTTTATATCTTCATCTAAATATTGATAAAAATTACTCAGTAATGGTAAAGGAATATTATAATGCTTTAACCTTGAAAAAATATTTATATACTCTAAATTTAATAGCCAGTAATTTTTCAAATAAATGTCACTCAATTTTTCACCCTCTTTTTCTTCTTAAGTCTTCCCTTAATTCTTTGCATGTTCTTTGTGGTGGTAATAATTGCACAAATTCATTTTTTTCTTCTGCAAATAACTGCGCATGTATTGAATGGGGAGTAATATAATTGATATCTAAAATTTCATCTAAGGGATAAAAATCCCAATAGTGATTTAATCTCCAAAAGAAGCGTGCATCTCCTATCCGGTAAAACTGAGGATCTTCATCCCAATAAGAATTCCACCTTTTTTCAAGAATTGGTAAAACAGATGCTCTATGCATAATAGAACAATGATCAATTGTACATGGAGCATTATTCGTAATTTTTTTTGCAGGTCTCTCAACCGTTTTAATAGGCATCTCTGTTTCATCTATATGAATCGTTTTTGATGCAGAATAAATAATTTGAACATCTTTATTCTCATCAAGATAACTAGACATCTTTTTAAGACGTTCTTCTTCATATTGATTATCATCTGTAATATAAGTTATATATTCTCCTTTAGCATGCTTAAGTGCCTCATTAATTAAAGCGGCATATCTTACTTTTTTTGTCCTTTCAGAAATATGAGCTACATTACTTTTATAAAAATGTACATTTTCATTATTTATGAATGGTTGAATCACCTTCTGGGTCATTTCATCTGAATCATCATCCATTATAAAAAGCTCGAAATCTTGAAAGGTTTGGTTTAATACACTTAATATAGATTTTTCAACAAACGCAGGCTTATTGTAACTTGTCATTATAACTGAAATTTTAGGCAAATCTCTCTCTCCTCCTTATCAATAAATACAAAAACAGTTACGTTATTATATAAATAGAAAGGACAAACCGTTCCGATAATTTTAAAAAAGGTTTCTTTATCTATAAAAAATTAATAGCAGTATTTATATTCACCCATGTCTCTTTTTTCTCCACTATAGTCCATACCATATCTATGAAAAAGTCATAAATTATTTAAGTATAAAAAAGAAAGTGTCGATAAAGCTTTAATTATTAGATTTCACTAGAAAAACACATTCAATATTCTCAATAGAGGTGAAGACTTTGCAACCCCAAATATCAATTATCCTTACTAGTTATAATAAGCCATCATTAATTAATCAAGTTATTGAAAGTGTTCTAATGCAAACTTATAAAGAATGGGAACTTTTTATTATGGATGATAACTCCTGTCCAGAAACTATAAATGTCATAAAAAATTATCTAGAGGATCCTCGAATTACTTATACGAATAGTTTTATACAAGATGATGAACGATATAAAACTACAAGATATGCAACACTTATCAATGAGGCACTACCATTAACTTGTGGGGATTATATTTGCTATTTAACAGATGATACTATATACCTTCCAAACAGATTAGCTGAAATGTTGTCTTTCTTAGAAAAACATCCTGAAATTGATGTAGTCTACTCTTCCCAATACGTAAAATATGTTGATTATAACCTACAACCTACAAATGAATTTGTGAGAGAAGCTTCGGAAATTTTATATACAGCTGCTAATGTTGTAGATCATTGTTCAATTATGCATACTAGAAGAATATTATTAAAAGTCTATGAAAAGTACTGTGGATATTGGGATACAAATCCTTTATATTGGTTTGCTGGAGATGCAATGTTTTGGAAACGCCTAAATACATTTCAACCTTTTTATCCCATTAACAAAGTGCTCGATATTACTTTTAAAACACCATTCTCTTTCCAAAACCTATATGCTAACCTCCCTTCAAAAGATTTAAATGGTATTTTATTTAGTAATTCACAAGGTAAAGTATTTTTAATTGATAACTTTAAACGCAGGCTTATTTCGAAAGATATGCTTTCTTACTTCAAATATAATCAAAATGAAATTGTCTTAATTCCCGATCCATTTATCTACAAATATACAGAAGGGCCCCCCATAACCCTTACAGAGTCAATTCCAAATCTACGGGTTGTGCAAAGTGAAAAAGGAGAGTTATTTTATATAGAAAATAATCAAAAACGTCCATTTATTGACACCATTGCATTTCGCAAATTTAAATTTTCAGTTCAAGAAATTATTAAAGTTTCACAACGTAGTTTAAATCAATTTTCAGATGGACCACCTATTTATCCAAATTTATCTCGTCACGCGGTTTTACCAGAAGGAAAAGTATTTATCTACCATCACAATTATTTCATCATGACAGATTATATGCTTCATCCCATAGATAAAGATATATTGCAAAAACTATATTTATTAAAGAACTGTATACCGATTTCAAAGACCAATTTATCCTACTTTAAGATGGGCCCTCCTATTTCAACATACCCCTCTTACCTAGCTGAAAAATACTTAGAATAGTACCAAGAAAGAGTATTATCAATAAAACAATAGAAGAAGGTTCTGAACTAAGTACTATGCTTGCCTATAGTATTGAATTAAACGAACTGTTAGAAAATGAACTAAATAAAAGTCCATATTGTTCTACTAGCATCTCCTAATAGGGTGATAGAATTTATTTAGATGATCAAAGATTCTTCTTAACTTGTAAAATAAATTATCATAAAAAGAGGACGCAAATAAAAATGCGTCCTCTTTTTATATCAAATCAAACTAATCCATTAAAATCCTTTTCATGAATCCGAATAAGTAATGTTTTTAAGAAAAACAAGATCTAACATCTTAGCTGTTACACTAAATAGATTTACATAATTCACAACTATGACAAGTATTACATATCGCTTAAGTTTCGTTACCTTTTTCTGTATATAATGATAAAAAAATTGTGAACTTTTATCGCATTATGCAAGACATTTAATATCAAATATATTACTTTTACTATGAATTAAATGTGTTTATAGGACTTTTCTAGATAAACAAGGTGCTAAATTAATTCTTAAGAAGTCATTACTATTTCATTTATCTAAAAATTGAAAAAATATGTGTAGATAGATATCATCTTAAATACATATATAATTAACTTTAATTTTCTGACAAGATTTCACATAATTCTTAAACTAATTTTTTACGTGCATTATGAAAAAAATTGCACCGTGTCAGTCTTTAAAAGATTATATATCATAACTTTAAGAGAGGAAGAAAAACTATGAAGATGAAAAGAAAAATCATTATGACAACAGCACTTGCCGCTACGTTAGCTACAGGTGCACTACCTACTACCTCGGTGTTTGCTGCAGAAAAAGAGGCTCCTATTCAACACAAAGAGGCACAATCGAGTATTCAACCTTTGGCACAAAATAATTTGGAAACAGCCGTTCAAGCTGCCTTAAATGGTCCAGAAGTCAAAAAAATTAAAGTATTTGAACATGAATTTAATGTAAAAGAAATAGAAGTAGTAAACCTAGGTGCAGGAAAAAAATATGTTAAGGGGCAAATTTCTCATCATTTAAGTTTTCGTCCAGATGATCAATTTTATTATGAGTTTACAGTACAAGATGGAAAGGTACTAGATAAACCTGTATTTAATATTGATAGAGGTGGTTGGACACCATTTGCCGCTCCACTTTTATCAATTCTTGCTGCGTATAATGGAATTCCAGTTAATCCAAATGATTTAAATACACTTGGTCAGCAAATTGGTAAAGTTATAGATGGAAGCTGGGAACATGCAGCCCAATCAATTGCAACTGTAGTTAGTCTAAGTTTTAATGAGTAGAATTTTTCAATTTTTATTAGCAGTGTAGAGATCCGCTTTTTGTAATCAGCCTTGTTATAAGAGATTCTAAAACAGCTATTAATAAATTTTTACCACTCAATCACATTATCTTGATTTGTTTACCACCTTATTATTCATTATATGTCACAAAATAGAAGTCTTTTTTAGGACTTCTGTTTTGTTTGTATTCAATGCAATAAACAGTTGTTTTTTTGGGAGGCTATACTTCGATTTTTCAATAATCCATTTGGCTATTAGAGACAATTTATAATAACAAATTATTAAAGTCTCAAATAACTTACTCCCCCTATTGTTAATTATTTTCAAATACAAAAATTTATTATCTTAAGAATGAAAAACAATAAATATAGTAAAAAATCATCTAACAATTGTTTAAAGGTCAGGAGAGAAAAAATGAACAAAATAAAAATGAGAAATTTCTTTAAAATTAGTATCCTTACTTGTATTACACTAGCAAGTTTAAGTACACCATCTACTATTTTAGCTAATAGTCATCCAGGTTACTCCTATGAATCCAATATAGGGTATCAAAATCCATCGTGGATGGCGAAAATAGAAGATTCAACAAAAATAAGTGAAATATCTATTCCAGGGACTCACGGTACAATGGCTTTACATGGAGCAAGTTTTATTGATGAAAATTTGACAAGAAATCAAACTATGAGTTTATCCCAACAATTAAATTCCGGAATTCGATATGTAGATATGCGTGTTAAACGTGTAAAAGATTCTTTTGCAATGTATCATGGTGTTGTAAATCAAAAAGCTGTGTTTGAAGATGTATTGAAAGAGACCATTCAATTTTTAAAAGCTCATCCAACAGAAACAATATTAATGCGCTTAAAAGAAGAAACTACTCCTGAAAATGGATCTCTATCATTTGAGGAGATATTTTTAAAATACAAAAACGTTAATGCTTCATATTTTTGGGATCCTAATTCCGTACAAACTTCAGATAGAAATAATCCTACTTTAGGAGATACCCGCGGGAAAATTGTAATCTTACAAAACTTTACATCCACTCAATTGTACGGGATTGATTACGAAGGTTTGAATATACAAGATAAATTTGAAATTGGAAGCGGACCAAACGAAATATACACAAAATGGATTGCGATAAAAAACCATCTACAAAATACAAATACTAACTTTAATAATGGAAAAATTTACCTCAATCATTTTAGTGGTACGGGGGGCGCAGCCGCATTTTTAAATAATGTATATCCTTGGTTTGTTGCAAGCGGAAAAGAAGGCAGAAATACTGACAGTAGTCCTAAATTGATTCAAACGAATTCCACTAATGCGTGGAGTGATTTCCCTCGCGATAGAAACGGACAAGTATACTATGGGGGGATGAATATACTTGGGACCGAACTCTTACAACAAGGCGCAATTAAACATTCTGGTATCATCGCAGCTGATTTTCCTGGTCCAGGTTTAATTGATAGTATCATTAAATTAAATGGTATACATTCAAATGAAAAAGAAATATTAATTTCGCAAATAGCATCTGAATCTAGTCCTTTATCAGGGCAACAAAATCGATCCAGCCAAAACTTTAAAATTGATAGTTTACCTGTAGGTACAAAAGAATTAAAATGGGTTATTGAGCCTTCAGAAAAAGATTATCCTTCTACTATTTCTTTCAATGTAATGATTGATGTTTCCCTGGGAATAGATTCCACTCGTTGGAAAAATATTTCACATGAATCTACGACTGAAGCTTACACAAATACTAAATATTATATTGCAAGTCCAATTGGTGCCACTAGCAAATTCACAGTGAAAATTTACGCTATTACAAATTAGAAAAAAAGAATCCCAATGGAATTCCATTGGGATTCTTTTTTTAATTTCATTTCGTAAACATTAGGATAGCGATTAAATTTTATCCCGCGTTAACGGGCGCCCGTAAAAGCCCGATTGGTGAGGGCTGATAATCAGTGGGGGATGAACAAAACCTCCACTGATTACAGTTTCACTTTATTAACATATCATTTAATCCATTAGATAATTATATTTGGAACAGCCCTTAATTTTTAAAGAGCAATCCAAAATTGTAAACTATCTTTTTCAGCTTATCATTTATTCAAAACTGGCTTCCAAAGCGATAAAGCAAAAATCCAATTTGAGTCGCCATTTCCTTGATGATTTTGAACCGCTTCGTACACTTTCCCCTCATGTACTACTCTATCACCTTTAGTATATGCTTTTCTTGCATCCCATTTTTCATATGCGGAATTCTCTGACTTTGTTGTTACATTCAAAACATCACTTCTACTAGATTCATTTCCAGCTAAATCAACCGCCGTCACTACATAATTATACGATGTATTAGCCTTCAAATCTTTATCCATAAAGGATGTATTAGCCGCTGTTCCAATTTTATTCATAACCCCAGCGCTTTCTCTATATACAATATAATGGTCAACACCTACATTATCTTCTGACGGACTCCACATTAAATCAACAGTTGTCGATGTTGTACCCATACTATGTAATCCTTTTGGTTGAGTTGGAGCCTCCATATCGGGGATTGTATGTGTTGTCTTAACCTTCAGTTTTTCACTTTCTTTTGATATGTTTCCAGCAGAGTCTAATGCCTTTATTGTATAAGTATATTCCGTATCTGCTTTTAATTTTTTATCAATAAAAGTTGTACCTGGTACCGTATCAATTACTTCTCCATTACGTAACACTTGATATTCTTTTACACCTATATTATCAGTGGAAGCCTTCCATGTTATTTCAACACTATTGGCAGAAACTTTAGAGGCATTTAATTCAGTTGGTTGACTTGGAGCTACTGTATCAGGAGTTTCATTATTTACTAAATTTACATCAACTACATTATAAAAAGCATTTGACGTATCTGCTACATCCCATACAGCTAAAATAACATGATAACCATTACGATCAGTTGGTACATTAATTGTATGTGTTAAATTATTTGATGCAGCCGAACCGTCATGTTTCACAGTTCCAATTGGTTCTAATTCAGCACGTGTTAATGGTTTGTTAGGATCCCATCCCTTTTTTGTAATGTAATAATGCCATTTACTTGTAGAATGTGCTGCTGTATATTTCCATGTAAATGTATTTACTCCACCTTTAATTGTGTTTTTGAACCAACGATTTGATGTTTGTTGGTCAAGAATACCTCCAAACAACCCTCCTGCCGAAGCGATTTTCCCATCAATCGGTCCACTATCTGGAAATCCTTTAGGTGCTTCTAGACTTTGAGGTTCGTACATTACATTTCCACAATTTAAATTTAATACCCCATAATTCTGACTACATAAAGCAGCACGACTACTCGGCTTTTCAACAAACCCATGTGCATACGCACTTTGAGGAGCCATTGTGATTGCCGTCATGCCTGCAGCCAAAACACAAGCACCAATCCCCTTTTTACTTGTTCTTAATCTTTCCAATTTAGATGTTAATTTCAATTTCATTTTTGTCCCCCCAATATATTGCTTTCGCTAATATAATAGCAATATAAGGATAAACGAACAAATCATCAATTAATATATTAATATCTCTCATAAATTGGTACATTTATTATTATTTTTAATCTCCTATAAAAATAAAGTAAATACAATTACGCAATTTTGTAACATTATGTATTAAAAGAAGAATAAAAACTCCGTTTAATTTCACAAAAAATTCAAATATTAAAACAAAAAAATTCCTCATATAGGAAAAATAAATTTTTTATATTACAAAAAGCAAAAAAGTCTGGAAGAAACCGATTATATCCGTTTCTTCCAGACTTTTTTGCTTTTATACCACTC
Organism: Bacillus cereus group sp. BfR-BA-01355; assembly: GCF_022663675.1. Classification (NCBI taxonomy): domain Bacteria; kingdom Bacillati; phylum Bacillota; class Bacilli; order Caryophanales; family Bacillaceae; genus Bacillus; species Bacillus cereus group sp. BfR-BA-01355. The sequence continues at coordinate 10,150 of NZ_JAKUFY010000028.1, read as the reverse complement.
ACAAATCCTTTAACCTTAAACATATACACTTGAGGTTAAAACACATATAATACCCCTACTAATTCAAACTAACGCTTAATTACTCATAAAATAGCTTAAGGTATCTAGCTTAACTGTATTTTCTTTATTAATAGCTATTTTCTATCCTGTATTTCCTTACTTTAAACAGATTATCAAGAGATTGTTAACGTTTAAGAAAAGAGAAAAGATTTAAAATCCCATTTTTAATTATCACATTTTAACAATTTATTATGTTATTTTTAGCTAATAAGGCACAGAAACAAAGGATGAACTTCAGTGTGCTTGAGAACGATTTTAGGGTGAAACGTTTAAAGGGTATTTTAGTACTGAGTTTTTATTAAATGTTCCTGTACCTAATATTTAAATTAACGTATGTCAAAATATTTTACAATACGAGTATTAAACGTTACATATTTTTATATAAAATGATACATTTCATCAACACACCTCTTCTGATCTTTATGATAAATATAGAAAATTCAGCTCTTTAGGATTTAATTTTAGAATTCTCATAAAAGTATATAATAGATTAGACACATAATTGTCACAAATTAATAGTTTATCTACTTTATGATTACCTATGAAAACTTTATTACCACTTCAATATTTACTGCTAAACTAAAGCACTCTATACCTACAATTTCTTAAAACCCTTTTAAATAATCTTTCAAAAGAGTCGATAGTTTTATATTTTTTATTTTTTTATTGTACATTTGTACATTTGATGTTAGGATTATGCCTATTAAAATTGAATCCTAACGATTCTTCTTTATAATCTCCATGTTTTAATTGTTAAATAAAAATATAGATTCTGATATATATTTAAAATCAGAACGAAAATGTCGTTATTTTACAATGATGTCGTGGAATACCTTTAGAATGGAAAGATATATGCAACAACGTGTTAAGGGGTTACAGGGGGAACAAAAATGAGAGACTTTTTTGATGATAAGTATAAAAATATTGAATTGAAAAGGAGGTTAATAAATTTAATAAGTGAAATTAGCGAATTCAAAGGAAAATTAGCTGCTTATCAGGAACAAAACAAGGACATATTTAATAGCTTAGAAAAAACTATACCACTACATTACATAAAAAATTTCACAACTATTTACGAGGATATAAAAGTTCCTAATAAAAGATTAAAAGAACTTATTTTAGATGATATCGTACCTCAAAATATTTCGGAAGATGCTATTTTTTGCTATTATCAAACACTTTCTTTTGTACATAAAAACTCCTGTACTTTATTAATCAATCCAGCAACTATACAGGAATTACATTTTCAACTAATACATTACATTACCTCTGACAGTGCCAAATGGCGTGAAAAACCTTTTATTATTCCAGGAATTCCAGAACATGGAATGCACTTGAATAGTTACCGCATTCTTCCACATGAACTTATTCCACAGTTTATGGAGCAATTATGTGATCAATACAACTCATTAAATACTAGTAAGGGGCTTCATTCACTTTTATTAATAGCTCGTTTTATATTAAATTTTTATTGCATAGTCCCTTTCAATCAAGGTAATAACAGGTTGGCATTTATGTTAATGCAATTGCTGTTAATTAAGAGTGGACATACATTTGTAAAATATGTATGTTTGGATAAATATATTAAGAAACATGAATCTGATTATTACAATTCGATTTATAAATCTTCGGTGAATTGGTACTGCGAGGAACATAATAATAGCTTTTGGTTAAAAACGTTTTTAACCATTATATTAGAGGCTTACAAAGATCTTCATAACACAGTTCTAGATTCTATATGTAAACATACTAAAGTTGAGAGAATTCAGGATTTTATACTTAAACAAAAACAACCCTTTACTAAAGAAAGTATTCGTAACACTTATCCAGACATTGCAGAGAGTACAATCAGTAAGGCTTTAAATTCCTTGCAACTGTTTGGCCATATTAAGCTAGTTACAAAAGGAAGAAATGCAAAGTGGATTAAAATTTGACCATACTTTCAAGACACCTGAGGTTCAAAAATTCAATAATAACTTTATCATTGAATTTCATTTTAATTTTAAGCTATTATTACTTTTTTAGTTATTTCTAATTCCAACAAAACAGTTTATAGGAAAAGGTCCGCTTCCCTCCGCCTTTTCCTATAATAAAATTAAATATAAACATAGAATAATTGTCGAAAAAAGTCGCATTTTAATATTTTTTCTTTATTTTCTGGTTGTAAACGTTTCACTTTCATGTTACCATCTTAATCAAACAATAGATGGTAACATGAAAGTATTTCTTTCCCTTAGAAACATATAAACGTACGGTAATATCAAGAAAATAAGGCCAAAGAAATATTTGATACCTACCAAAATAATTAATAGGAATTTTGTTGCGCTATTTTTTCTGATAATTAAGAAAATGCATTTTGTCCCTAAACAAAATTTGTTAGTGCGCAAAATTCAAATACACTAGAACACCCAAATAAATGAAAAATGAATTCTTCCTACAAAATTTAGCTGATTAACATAAAGACATCTAAATTACTACCTTTATCGCCATCTATTGTTGACAACATATTTACCAACTAAAAAAGAACCTAATGTATTAAAGACATATAGAGCCCGTTAGGACTTTATAATGAAAGCCTGTATCTTCGATTACTAAGTAATTTTCGATACAGGCTCCTTTTTATTTATTCGCCAACTTTCCAAGTAAAATGGCAGTGTCTTTTTTTAGTTTTTTGTTTTCTTCATCCAATTCAACTATTCTTCTTTTTAGGGACTCAATTAATTTGTCCTTTGAGTTTTCGCTGAACGTCTGTTTTTTCGTGATAACCTTTAACTTCTGATTTTGTTTCTTTATTGCGTCATCGATTGGCTTTATAAGCTCTTCTCGATAAGAATATAAGAATGTTTTACTGACGCCTGCCTTACGGCATATTTCGGCTTTTGAGATGGGATTGTTTATAGGGTCATCAAGGATTGCTAACTCATTTAAAACAACTAAAACAGCCTGTTTCTTCAATTCACTTTCCTTCTTCTTTGTTTCAACCATTTTTGAAGTATTTGGGTTCATATTAGCCATCAATGAACGCCTCCTGTGTAAAAGTGTTTCGCTGCGTCGAATGTATCACCTTTTTCAATGATTTCTAATGCAGTTTGATAGAACTGGACTACCTTATCAAATTCCTCAATCTTTTCAGTGAGTCCAATTTGTTTAGCTTGATTTAGATGTGTTGTAAAAGCGTCTATGGTATCAATAACGGCGCTCTTATGCCTTGGGAGTATCTTTTTCTTGATACACGTTTTACAAGCCACTTGATGGGGACAGGAAGGCATTTTATATGGATGCTCACAACACCCGTCACCTTGGTCGAAAATTGCGATAATCTTATTTTTGACCCATTTATTATCACCAAAGATTTCTTCTTGTTCAGGTAGATTATTCTTAATTACTGTGGCATCAGATTTAAGAAGTTTATCTTTAAATTCCTTCTTCAATCTCTGTTGGTAAATTTTAATATATTTTTCAGTCATAGTTATCGAAGCGTGCCCTAGGAAATTTTTTACAGCGTAAATATCTACTCCTGCATCTATCATTTCAGTAGCTACCGTATGCCTAAACTGGTGTGGTGTTATTTGATAAATATCTCCAGATTCTGCTCCGAAGTTTGATAATGGAATTTGATTACATATTTTAGGCAATATGTTCTGATATACGTAGTTATAACTGATAACTTCTGTCACAGGTTTATTTTTCGTGTCATAAGCAATTATTTCTCTGAATAAATATTTTTTGTTATCGGAAGTAGTCGGCAACTCTTTTACGCGCTCTTTTTGGCGTAAAATCGCACGCTCCACCATATTTCTTCCTTCAGTGTCTTTTAAATGCGCTAACGGTACAACCAAGTCTTTTTTGATTTTTGCAATACGATGGTCAAGAAAGAGCTGAGGGTCGCCATCTAAATCATATTTCAAACAATCAATATCGCTTCCATCTGCAATTAGGTGAGCCATGTCCTCAAATCGTCTTCCTGTATATCTTAAAATGATGATTAAATCCCAACAGGTTGGAGATACAATAGGCGTGTCCATACCGTCTTCCAGCAGTGGGATAATCGTATTCTCGAAATAAATATCTAGCTGTATCTTGATATACGGAGGAATAGGTTTAGGTAGGGTTTCGCTTTGTTTTGGCGTATCATAGGTAATCAATAAAGCATCTGTTTTTGGTCCATCGGACCATTTATTTGCATACATATATTGAAACATATTACGAGTATCCCTTATTGCTCTTACTGCTTCATGCTCAGATAGTGAATGTATGTCAGGCAACAACTTTTCGATATGTTTCTGTCTATCTAACTCTTTGAAAGATTTTATATTTGGGAATTTCTCATGTAATATTCTAAAAAATGGTCTCATCTTTTTTAGATGTTCACAGAATGTAGCTGGTTCCCAATTCCCTAGCATATTTACAAAATATCTTTTTACGGTTTTCCGCAAGTGAATATTTTCTACCCCGGTAAATTTAACAATATAACCTGCTGGGTTGCGATGTTTTGGATAATCCTTAAATAATCGTCTCATATCCCACACATCTTCTTTCAGATAATCTTCCCGCTCTTTTGGATTCTTGATGTATTCAACTACATGATGAGCAGGGTAGTCTTCTTCGTAGTATCTTACCTGAACACCCATGCTTTCTAATAGCTCAGTAAACCGTTCATCTCTTGTGGCTTTATACCAAGTAACAGGGGTTTTATATCCTGCTAAAGTAGATAATTCATCATACTTTTTATCCCGATTTCCAGGCTTCTGTAATACTTCGAAGAAATTTTTCTGCGCCTTCGTCATCCAAGAAGTGTCAATGACTTCAACAGGAAAAGGAGAGACGGCTGCCTTTGCTCCTAAACTCTTCGAGTTATTTACTTTTGATGAATATGCCGCTTCACTTTTTGCCATTTTCTCTCTCCTTACGTTTCTCTTCTCTATACTCACTCATTCGTTGGTATTCTTTTTTATGGTCTTCTGCATTTAAATGAGCGTATATTTGCATAGTGGTTGCAACATCTTTGTGACCAACCCTTTCGGAAATAAATTTCCAGTTTATCGGTTCACCTTTGCTAATGTATTCTCTAGCTAATTCAGTAACGTGCGTATGTCTGAGTTTATGAGTGTTTAACTTAATCCCCGTTTTCTTGTTGTAAAAGTTAAGGGTAGAAGTAAGCGTTGATTTCTTCATCGGCTTTCCATTATCCATAGGGGTATTACTATTAACCACAACGAACAGGAAATCAGTAACGGGTTCACTATTCACCCAATCGCTACTAATATATCTATCTATCAAAACCATAAGGTCAGGAGGGAGATGAACAAACCTGTCCCTGCCATACCCTGCCTTTGCCCTTGAGCCATTTTCGTTGTCTAGCCTGAAACGAATATGTATGCCTTGCCCGCCATAATCAATGTCCTCAAGCTTTACTCCTAGAAGCTCACCAGACCTTATCCCTCCTTCTTTAAGAGATAAGAGAATGATTTTATCTCGTAAGAGATTGACTGCCTCCAGATATGTCTTAAAATCCTTTTGGTCAATGGTCTTAGGAATAACATGGGGAACTTTTGATTTTAGAGTGTTCTTTTGAACAGTCCTGCTTCTTCGAGTATGGGATAACATATCTTTATCTCTCATCGCATTTGTAACCATGACATTGCGATACACAACAGGATTGTCTTTAATCCTTCCACTAGCTTTGAGCCACAGAAATAAAGAACTTACTCTATCTACGATAGCATTGATAGTAGAAACTTTAAGGTCATCTTCTACATATTCATAATCTAACATTTCTACATTTTCATAAAATCTATACGGGTTCTTGAGCCATAATTTGAAGTTAGTTAGAACATCAGGTTTACCATCTAGGTCCAAAATATCCAACCCTTTTATCTTCAAATACACAATGAAATACCATAAGTTGTAGCAGTATGTTTTTATCGTATTAGGAGATACTTCTCGTTCAGCTCTAGCTTGTATCATATTGAGATATTCTTTTGTCAAGGGTATAAAGTTCAAGTTTTCATCCATAAGATAGTACATTGTCCCATTATCTGTTTGTGCTTCTCTAATGGATACAACCTCATGCCATTTATCCTTTATTGTTTTTTCCTTACGGGATATTGTCATTTAGCTACCAACTCCTTTAAATACACTTAAAGTCAAGGTCCTCGAACTACCGTTCTGCGGATACGCCTCCCGCTGTGGGCTACGTCCCTTTTAATAGAATGAATATTCTGTATTTTATACTCTGAATGTATCATAACTTATCTATCATTACCATATATTATTAATTCTTAATCTAAGATAAAAAAAGATAGCAGGAATATTCAATCCTTACTATCTTTACTCTTAATATTTATATGTCTTTAATATCAAGGGTTCTTTTTATTATAATCATTCAAATTTCAATTCTATCTTAATACTTAAATTTCCACACAAATTACATCTGCTTTTTGCTCTCAATTATTGAATTAATAATATAGCACATCAAATTTATTAATTCTTATCTCCAATTAGTTTAAATTAGTGAATAAAATTCAATCATATAAAAATAATAAATACAACTAATCGTTATATATTAAAGAGGTGTCAATTTTGTCCTTAAATGAAGAGACCTTAGAAACTAAGACAGATAAAACCATTGAAAAGATTCAAACAAGTAACTTAAAACAACTTAAAAATACACTAGATAATATCTTTGATATTAGTGCAGATTTAATTGAACATCCTTTGCAATTAAAAACAAACACGAATATTTTACTATATTATTTTGAAGGCCTTACAGATGGTGTTGCATTAAAAACCAATGTTGTTACACCATTATTACAAGAAGTAAATGAAGACAGTCAAATATTTAATTCTAATATTATTGCTACTCATACCAAAATAGTATATACATGGAATGAAATTAAAGAAGGGTTACTTGAGGGGCAATGTGTACTGTTTATGGAGGGAGAAAAGCGGTCACTTCTAATAAACACAAAAGGCTGGGCAGAAAGGGCGATTCAAGAGCCAATTTCAGAAGTTACTATTAAAGGATCCCATGATGGATTTATTGAAAATGCCACAAAAAATATAGGTCTTATTCGTCGATATATTCCTTCTACAGAGTTAAAGATCAAAAAGCTGACGATTGGAGAACGAGCCACTTCTATAGTCTATTTAATTTACTTAGGTGATGTAGCAAACGCAGATGTAGTCCAAGAAATAGAAACTAGAATCTGTAAAATCAAAACAGATGCGGTATTAAGTATTGGAGAGCTATCTAATTATACAAAAGATCAAAATTGGACTCCTTTTCCACAGGCTTATTTAAGCGAACGCCCAGACGCCATTTCAAATCATATACTTGATGGGAAAGTAGCAGTGTTAATGGATAGATCACCTGGTGCAATGGTTGTTCCTATGAATTTGATTGGATTTTTTCAAACCCCAGATGACTATAATATTCATTGGCTCATCGCATCATTTTTTCGCTTATTACGATTTGCAGGATTTATTATAGCTATTTTTTTACCCGCATTTTATATTGCTATAGTCTCTTTTCACTTTGAAATTATTCCTATAGACTTATACACTTCTATTGCAACATCAAGAGTCAAAGTCCCTTTCTCCCCCTTATTGGAAGCTTTTATAATGGAAATTACACTAGAAATGCTACGTGAAGCTGGCATTCGCTTACCACAACCAATTGGACAAACTATTGGAATCGTTGGAGGGATTGTAATTGGACAGGCGGCTGTTCAAGCTGGTCTTGTTAGTAACGTTATGGTTATTATCGTATCTATTACAGCCATTGCTTCATTTATTGTTTCTAATTATGATTTATCAAGTTCTATACGCCTTATCCGTTTTCCAATGATGTTATTGGCTTACTTTTATGGGATTGTAGGTATTGTTAGTGGATTAATGCTTTTATTTGCTCATTTTGTTTCACTAACTTCCTATGGTTCACCATATGGAATGCCAATCGCACCATTTCGTCTCCAAGAGTTAAAAGATTCTTTTGTAAGATTTCCTATTTCGATGATTACCACCCGCTCGAGTACAGGACAGCCGAAACAAAGAAAGAAAAAAGAAGGTGGTTAACATGGGAAATCTTAAGTTCCAAAAAGTAACTTTATTCGAATTTATTATTTTCATTCATTCGCTTCAACTTGCATCTGGTATGTTAATTATGCCAAGCCCCCTTGCTACTAATGCTGGCACAGATGGCTGGATTTCGATCATTCTCGGATGGATAGTTACTTCTATAATCGGGGTATTTATTATATTAATGTTACAAAAAAATCCTAACAAAAATTTCTCACAAATCTTAAAAACATACTTTGGTAAATGGATAGGGACAATTCTTTTTCTTGCATATGCCTTTTATCTATTTTTTGCTGGATTTAATACTTTATTAAAGGCAACCGATATTGTAAAAGTGTGGATATTCCCTTCCACTCCTGCTTATCAAATCACCATATTATTACTATTACCTTTTATTATTTTAACCCTGAGTGGGTTAAGGGCTCTTACTAGTTATTCTATGCTTGTTTTCTTCTTCACTACTTGGATGCCACTATTTCTTCTTTTTTCACTAAAGACTAACTACAATCCTTTACACCTACTACCTATATTTAAAGAAGGATTATACCCTATTGTAAAGGCAACAAAAGAAACCATTACTCCTTATGCTGGCCTAGAAATTGCATATTATATATATCCATTCTTACAAAAAAAGCAAAAAGCCATAAAAGGACTACTAATAGCGAATACTGGAACCATGTTTTTCTATCTATATGTTACTATTCTTTCTTATATATACTTTAGTCCAGAGGGGATAAAAGACGTAATCTGGCCAGTATTTCATCTGTTAAAAGGGGTTCGTTTTTCTTTCATGGAACGATTAGAAATTATATATATCGCTTACTATTTAATTGTATTTTCCACTACGATATATCCGTATTTATTTTTCAGTTTTGAATCTGTGGCCATTTCACTTCAAAAAAACGCCCGCAATTGGGCGCTGCTTGCTTTTATGTTATTTATAGTTGGCCTATTTATTTTCCTAAATCCCGATGTGGATCAATATTTGTTTATATATTCTCTTATGGATATCTTAAATGTCGTTTTCTTTATTCTATTACCAATCTTATTTTTCGCTTACAGTATTCTTTTTACTTGGATTACTAGGAGGAAACAACTTTGATTCGAAAATGGATATGGATTGTAATTTGTTGTGTATATATAATTGGTTGTAGTCAGAGAATTCCTCTTGAGAAGGTTTCATTAATCCTGTTAATTGGCTTGGATAGAACCCCTAATGGAGACATAAAAGTTGGAACAAGCATACCACTCTTTCATCATAAACAGCAAAAAAGTACTATAGAACATTGGACACAAGCATCAACTGTATATACTGGATTCAGTAAGATAGATACGAAGTTAACGGGCTTTATGACAGCTTCCAAAGCTGAAATCATTTTAATTGGAAAAAAATTAGCGCAAGAAGCAAATTGGTTGCAGGAGCTTGATTCTTCTTACCGTGACCCTTACGCTACCATTAATGCTAAAGTAGTACTTGTAGATGGACCTGCAGAACAAATTTTTACAATTCATAAGCCTAGTAAACCATCACTTTCATCTTATATAAATGGTGTAATCGAATCGTCAATTCAAAATAACCAATCCGTCTCTTCTACAATTCAACAATTAATGAGAGAACAAAATGAAGAAGGAATGACGCAAACTGTTCCAATTATCAAAAAAACAAAGAATGAAATCGATACAGTAGGAATTGCATTTTTAAATCGAAAAGGGAAATATTTAACTCATATCCCTAAAAAAGATGTTAAATTTTTCAATCTTATAAATAAGCAAAAAAGTAGCGGGCGAATGATACTACACCTTGCGCTTCCTCCTAAAAAGTCCAACAAAAAAACAAACACTTCCATATTCGTACAGAACGCGACAAGGAAGGTAGTTGTTAATTTTCAAAACGGAAAGTTTGTATTTAATCTCGATATTTACGCTAATGTAGCTTTAATAGAAAAAACCAATCCGAATTCAATTAAAGGGCACTATGATAATAAAAAAAATATAAATAATTTAAAAAATG
>NZ_JAKUFY010000027.1:0-60836 GCF_022663675.1 Bacillus cereus group sp. BfR-BA-01355 | reverse complement strand
CATACTGTTGGTCTTAAACGAGACGGTACGGTGACAGCAGTGGGGAATGATAAACATAACCAGTGTGATGTGAGTGGCTGGATAGATATTGTAGCAATAGCGGCTGGTACGAATCATACAATCGGACTAAAATTAGACGGTACCGTGGTGGCCGTGGGCTGGAATGAGTATGGTCAATGTAACGTAAGCGATTGGCGCGATATTGTAGCGATAGCGGCTGGTTGTGCACATACAGTCGGACTAAAATCAGACGGCACGGTGGTCGCGGTAGGTAATAATGAATTTGGCCAATGTGATGTAGGTAGCTGGCGCGACATTCGGTCGCCTGGCAAATAGTCAATTTACAATAAATGATTAGTAATATTATTCTATTTTAGGAGTAATTATGGAATAGGATATGTAGAAAATAATTAAACTTAAATCTGCTGAATAAGAATTTCTTTTAAAAAGGGATTCTTATTATTTTTCGTAAAATGAGGGTCTAAATGGAATTTTTGAACAAACTTTCTTTCAAAATTACAGTAGAAGATATAAATAAAGTATAGAGGAGATAAAGGAATGCTTAAAAGGTTTTTACTTTCTTTACCGGATGTTTTACTTATATGTATCGTTCTCTACATAACGTACACAAATTCTTTTAGTTTTGGACAGATGTTAGTAATTTCAATTGCAATCGGAATTATTGGTGGTCTTGCTATTAGAATTTGTAAGGATGTATTCATGTATATAAGGTGGACAATTAAACAAAGAAAAACTTGAATATGTTTAATTGTTATTAGGAGGGAATGAAATGACTAAGAAAAAGAATAGAGTGAAAAACGAGATAGTACTTTGGTCACTAACAGCAATTGTTCTGTTAATTGTATGGTACTTTTATCAAAAATAAAAACGCATCGTACTAAAAAAGCACGATGCGTTTTTATTATTTTTTTTGCCAATTTTCTTTAATAAAGTCTTCACGGCCAGATTCTTTTTGCTCAGTAGCATATTTCTCTGGATTCTTTTTATAGAAATGTTGGTGGTAGTCCTCTGCTTCGTAAAAAGGTGCAGCAGGACGAATTTCAGTCACGATTGGATCTTTAAACATACTGCTTTCTGCAAGAGCTTGTTTTGATTTTTCAGCAAGCCCTTTTTGTGTTTCGTTATGATAAAAAATAGCGGTACGATAAGATGGACCACGGTCAAAGAATTGTCCGCCATCATCAGTTGGATCGATTTGTGGCCAATATAAGTCTAGTAATTTCTGATAAGGAAAAATAGAAGGATCGAATGTAATTTGAACAACTTCTAAATGTCCAGATGTTCCGGTTTTTACTTGTTCATATGTTGGGTTTTCTACATGACCTCCTGCATAGCCAGAAAGTACTTTATGAATACCAGGAAGTTCATCAAATGGTTTTACCATGCACCAAAAGCAACCGCCTGCGAAGGTTGCGAGTTCGTATGTTTTTTCGGACATTGCTGTAATCCTCCTAAATGTATATGTTTTATATAGTATTATATAAATTGTTTTATTGCGCAATAAAAAAGATTTGAAAATATATGTTTTTTATAAACAAGATCCTCCGCTCACATCAATTAATTGTCCAGTAACCCAGCGGCTGTCTGGAGAAGCAAGAAATGCAGCAGTATCGGCAATGTCTTCTACTTCACCTAAGCGATTGAAAGCGGAAATAGTAGTAGCGTACTGCTTCATCATCGGGTCGCTCAAGAGTTCTGCATTCATATCTGTTTTAATAAATCCTGGAAGTATTGCATTCACCGTTATTCCTCGTGCTCCAAGCTGTTTTGCTAGTGTAAAAGTCATTGTATTAATAGCGCCTTTCGTCATACTATATGCAACAAAATCAGGTAAAGAAATGCGGGTCGCAGCGGATGAAATATTAATAATTCGGCTATTGTCACGTAAACGTGGCAGTGCTTGTTGAATGATAAAGAATGGTGCTTTTGCATTTACTGAAAACATTCTATCAAAAAATTGTTCAGTCGTTTCTTCAATAAAAGCACCAGGACCAATGCCAGCATTGTTTATTAAAATATCAAATTGTGTTTCACCAGTGCGCTTTTGTAATTCAGTATCTAAAGCTTTATAAAGGTTTTCTACACCGTGTAAGGATTCTAAATTTGCGCCGATAGAAAAAGCTTGGCCACCATTTGATTGAATTTCATGAACAGTTTCTTCAGCGTCATCTTTTCGATTACCGTAATGAACAGCAACCAATGCACCGTCATTTGCTAAACGTTTAGCGATCGCTCGTCCAATTCCTCGGCTTGCTCCTGTAACTAACGCTACTTTCCCTTTTAACATAGTTTTCTCATCTCCTCATAAATTTTTCTTTATGTAGTAGTGCAAACATACTTAAGCAATATATGAGTGTATGTAAGTAATTCATTCCAATTTTGATTTGAGAAAAAATAAATAGAATGAATTTAGATTTTTTTTGAAAAAACATGTTGACAAAGAAAAGAACAACGTCCTATAATACGTGTAACAAATAAAAGTTAATTAAAAATTTTCTAACTTTATATGTTGTATATGCAAAGAAGAGGAAAGTAGATGATTATGATCGTTTCAGAGAGCTACTCCAAGGCTGCGAGAGTAGTAACAATCAAATCATTGAAGATCACCTCGGAGCATCGCTTGCGAAAGGGAAACTGAGTAGAGGGCGGCGGCATCGTCTCCGGTAAAAGGACGGGGGTCTAATTGGACCTACGAAGCTTATATTTCGCGAGAAGTATAAGGAAGCTGAGTGGTAACGCGAAACTCTCGCCTCAGCAATCAAAGCTACTAAATTGTAGTAGTTGATTGCTGAGGCGAGAGTTTTTATTTTAGAAAATAGAATAAGAGAATGCGTGGAAGAGGAGAGTAAATGATAAAGATTGTTTCAGAGAGCTGCCCCGAGGCTGTGAGGGTGGTAACAATGCACTCATTGAAAATCACCTCGGAGCACTACTTTTGAAAATTAGTAAAAAGTAGCGGGTTTGTTCCCGATAGAAAAACAAAAGTCTAATTGGACTTGCAGAGCTTATATTTCGTGAGAAGTGTAAGGAAGCTGAGTGGTACCACGATTCCCTCGTCTCAGCAATGGATTGCTACAAGTATGTAAGTAATCGATTGTTGAGACGAGTATATTTTTAATATTTATATACTGAATATTCTGTTAAAAATACTCATCTCAGCAATCGATGTAGAAATAGATTGCAAAAAATAGAGAAAAAAAGAGGAGCGATGTGAGATGGGAAACCAGTACATTTACATGAATGGGGAATTTGTAGAAAAAGAAAAGGCAGTTGTTTCAGTATATGATCACGGCTTTTTATACGGAGACGGTGTATTTGAAGGGATTCGTAGTTACGGAGGAAATGTATTTTGTTTAAAAGAACATGTAAAACGATTATATGAATCGGCAAAATCTATTTTACTTACAGTCCCACTGACAGTTGACGAAATGGAAGAAGCAGTTTTACAAACGTTGCAAAAAAATGAGTATGCGGATGCTTACATTCGTTTAATTGTTTCACGAGGAAAAGGTGACTTAGGGCTCGACCCTAGAAGTTGTGTGAAACCGAGCGTTATTATCATTGCAGAACAATTAAAGTTATTCCCTCAGGAATTTTACGATAATGGATTAAGCGTTGTATCTGTTGCATCAAGACGTAATAAGCCAGATGCATTAGACCCACGCATTAAGTCAATGAACTACTTAAATAACGTACTTGTAAAAATTGAAGCGGCACAAGCAGGAGTGTTAGAGGCTCTTATGTTAAATCAACAAGGATATGTTTGTGAAGGTTCTGGCGATAATGTTTTCGTTGTGAAAGATGGAAAAGTATTAACCCCACCATCCTATTTAGGAGCATTAGAAGGTATTACGAGAAATAGTGTTATCGAGCTATGTGAACGACTGAGTATTCCATGTGAGGAAAGACCATTCACTCGCCATGATGTATATGTAGCGGATGAAGTATTTTTAACAGGAACAGCAGCGGAGTTAATTCCAGTTGTAAAAGTTGATTCGAGAGAAATTGGAGATGGGAAACCAGGAAGTGTAACGAAACAATTGACCGAAGAATTTAAAAAATTAACGAGAGAAAGAGGAGTACGTGTTCCCGGGCTGACGGAAAGCTTAGCATAAATAAGGAGAGGAGTTAATTGAAATGAAGCAGCAGTATACAGCGTATGAGAAGTTACAGTGTGAAGAAATGACAGGCGCTGGGCACGTGATTCAATGTTTGAAGAAATTGGGTGTAACGACCGTTTTCGGCTATCCAGGCGGAGCGATCTTACCAGTATACGATGCGTTATACGAAAGTGGTTTGAAACATGTTTTAACTCGTCATGAACAAGCTGCCATTCATGCGGCTGAAGGATATGCGAGAGCTTCTGGAAAGGTCGGGGTAGTCTTTGCTACCTCTGGCCCAGGGGCGACAAATTTAGTTACCGGCTTAGCAGACGCTTATATGGATTCGATTCCTTTAGTTGTCATTACCGGCCAAGTTGCAACGCCTTTAATTGGTAAAGATGGATTTCAAGAAGCGGATGTTGTCGGAATTACAGTACCTGTTACGAAGCATAATTACCAAGTTCGTGATGTAAATCATGTATCACGAATTGTGCAAGAAGCTTTTTACATCGCCGAAAGCGGACGCCCGGGACCAGTATTAATCGATATTCCAAAAGATGTTCAAAATGCAAAAGTCACCAGTTTCTTTAATGAAGAAGTTGATATTCCGGGGTACAAACCAGAACTTGTACCAGACAGCATGAAACTTAGAGAGGTAGCTAAAGCAATTTCAAAATCAAAGCGTCCGCTTCTTTATATTGGGGGAGGTGTCATACATTCAGGTGGATCCGATGAACTTTTTGAATTCGCAAGGGAGAACCGTATTCCAGTCGTTTCAACTTTAATGGGACTTGGTGCATATCCACCGGGAGATCCATTGTTTTTAGGGATGCTTGGTATGCATGGGACATACGCTGCTAATATGGCGGTAACAGAATGTGATTTACTACTTGCATTAGGTGTTCGCTTCGATGATCGTGTAACAGGAAAATTAGAACTTTTTTCTCCGCACTCGAAAAAAGTACATATTGATATTGATCCTTCTGAGTTTCATAAAAATGTAACTGTAGAGCATCCCATTGTTGGTGATGTGAAAAAAGCGTTACACATGTTGTTACATATGTCTATTTATACACATACAGACGAATGGCTTCAGAAAGTAAAGGCATGGAAAGAAGAATATCCACTTTCTTATAAGCAAAAAGAATCTGAGTTAAAACCACAGCATGTGATCAACTTAGTAAGTGAATTAACGAATGGTGAAGCGATTGTCACAACAGAAGTAGGACAGCATCAAATGTGGGCTGCTCACTTCTATAAAGCAAGAAAACCTCGGACGTTCCTTACCTCTGGAGGATTAGGAACGATGGGGTTTGGTTTTCCAGCAGCAATTGGTGCTCAGCTAGCTAAAAAAGAAGAACTTGTCATTTGTATTGCAGGTGATGCTTCTTTTCAAATGAACATTCAAGAACTACAAACAATTGCTGAAAATAACATCCCTGTAAAAGTATTTATCATAAATAACAAATTTTTAGGGATGGTAAGGCAATGGCAAGAAATGTTTTATGAAAATCGTTTATCAGAATCAAAAATTGGATCGCCAGATTTTGTGAAAGTGGCAGAAGCTTATGGAGTGAAGGGATTAAGAGCGACAAATTCAACAGAGGCGAAACAAGTGATGTTAGAAGCATTTGCTCATGAAGGTCCTGCCGTAGTTGATTTTTGTGTAGAAGAAGGTGAAAACGTATTTCCGATGGTTCCGCCAAACAAAGGGAATAACGAAATGATTATGAAGAGGTGGGAAGAATGAGTCATACTTTTTCACTCGTTATTCATAACGAGCCAAGCGTCTTATTACGTATAAGTGGGATTTTTGCTCGGCGTGGTTATTATATTTCTTCTTTACATTTAAATGAAAGAGATACAAGTGGTGTTTCTGAAATGAAACTCACAGCAGTTTGTACTGAAAATGAAGCGACATTACTTGTTAGTCAGTTGAAAAAATTAATTGATGTACTGCAAGTAAATAAATTATAAGGAGTGTATGGAATATGAAAACATATTATGAGAAAGATGCAAATGTAGAGTTATTACAAGGAAAAACTGTTGCAGTAGTTGGTTATGGATCACAAGGTCATGCGCAAGCACAAAATTTACGTGATTCTGGTGTAGAAGTTGTAGTTGGTGTTCGTCCTGGTAAGTCGTATGAAGTAGCGAAAGCAGATGGATTTGAAGTAATGTCTGTTTCAGAAGCGGTTCGAACCGCACAAGTTGTACAAATGTTATTGCCAGATGAACAGCAAGCTTATGTGTATAAAGCAGAGGTAGAAGAGAATCTTCGTGAAGGACAAATGTTACTTTTCTCACATGGATTTAATATTCACTTCGGACAAATTAACCCGCCAAGTTACGTAGATGTAGCGATGGTCGCGCCAAAAAGTCCAGGTCACCTCGTTCGTCGTGTATTTCAAGAAGGAAATGGTGTTCCGGCATTAGTGGCAGTACATCAAGATGCAACAGGAACAGCATTAAGTTTAGCTCTTGCGTATGCAAAAGGTGTAGGCTGTACACGTGCAGGCGTAATTGAAACGACATTCCAAGAAGAAACAGAGACGGATTTATTCGGAGAGCAAGCAGTGCTTTGCGGCGGGGTAACTGCGCTTGTGAAAGCTGGTTTTGAAACATTAACAGAAGGTGGATATCGACCTGAAATTGCATACTTTGAATGTTTACATGAATTAAAGTTAATTGTTGATTTAATGTACGAAGGCGGTTTAACGAACATGCGCCATTCTATTTCAGATACGGCAGAGTTCGGAGATTATGTAACAGGATCGAGAATTGTTACAGATGAAACGAAGAAAGAAATGAAACGAGTTTTGACAGAAATTCAGCAAGGTGAATTTGCGAAGAAATGGATTTTAGAAAATCAAGCAGGGCGTCCAACGTATAATGCGATGAAAAAAGCAGAGCGAAATCATCAGTTAGAAAAAGTAGGGGCAGAGCTTCGTGAAATGATGAGCTGGATTCATGCACCGAAAGAATTAGTGAAAAAATAGAGTAAGTGATTGTAAGTGAAAAATACGTAAGAGGGGATTTGACAAGATGAGAAGTGACATGATTAAAAAAGGTTTTGATAAAGCGCCGCACCGTAGTTTATTAAAAGCAACTGGTTTGAAAGATGAAGATTTTGATAAACCTTTCATAGCGATTTGTAATTCTTTTATTGAAATTATTCCAGGGCATAAGCACTTGAACGAGTTTGGGAAACTTGTAAAAGAGGCAGTTCGCGCGGCAGGTATGGTACCATTCGAATTCAATACGATTGGAGTTGACGATGGTATTGCGATGGGACATATCGGTATGCGTTATTCTCTTCCGAGTCGTGAAATTATTGCAGATTCAGTAGAAACGGTTGTAAATGCACACTGGTTTGACGGCATGATTTGTATCCCAAATTGTGACAAAATTACACCTGGTATGATGATGGCTGCACTACGTATTAACATTCCGACTGTGTTTGTTTCAGGCGGCCCGATGGCAGCAGGAAAAACATCTAAAGGAGAAGTTGTCGATTTAAGTTCTGTTTTTGAAGGAGTAGGAGCTTATCAATCTGGGAAAATTTCAGAAGAAGAATTAAAGGATATTGAAGATCATGGCTGTCCATCTTGTGGTTCTTGTTCCGGAATGTTTACGGCGAACTCTATGAACTGTTTATGTGAAGTGTTAGGTTTAGCTCTTCCTGGTAACGGGAGTATTTTAGCAATTGATCCAAGACGTGAAGAGTTAATTAAACAAGCAGCAGAGAAATTAAAAATTTTAATTGAAAGAGATATTAAACCGAGAGACATCGTAACGGAAGAAGCGATTGATGATGCGTTCGCGCTTGATATGGCAATGGGTGGATCAACGAATACAGTATTGCACACATTAGCTCTCGCACAAGAAGCGGGTTTAGATTACGATATGAATCGCATTGATGCCGTTTCAAGACGTGTACCACATTTATGTAAAGTAAGCCCTGCTTCCAATTGGCACATGGAAGATATTGATCGAGCGGGCGGGATTAGTGCAATTTTGAAAGAGATGAGCCGAAAAGAAGGGGTGCTTCATCTAGACCGAATAACGGCTACCGGGCAGACGTTAAGAGAAAACATTGCTCATGCAGAGATTAAAGATAAGGAAGTTATTCATTCTCTCGAAAACCCTCATAGTGAAGAAGGGGGATTACGTATATTAAAAGGAAACCTTGCGAAAGATGGAGCGGTTATTAAAAGCGGTGCAACAGAGGTAAAGCGTTTTGAAGGACCTTGCGTTATTTTTAATTCACAAGATGAGGCGCTTGCGGGCATTATGCTTGGAAAAGTGAAGAAAGGCGATGTAGTTGTTATTCGCTATGAAGGACCAAGAGGTGGCCCTGGTATGCCAGAGATGTTAGCGCCAACTTCAGCGATTGCTGGAATGGGATTAGGTGCAGATGTTGCGCTATTAACGGATGGTCGTTTCTCGGGTGCTTCACGTGGTATTTCAGTAGGACATATTTCACCAGAAGCAGCTGCGGGTGGAACGATTGCACTTCTTGAACAAGGGGATATTGTATGTATTGATGTTGTAGAACGCTTGCTAGAAGTAAGAGTTAGTGATGAAGAATTAGATAAGCGTAAAAAAGAATGGAAACGACCAGAAGCGAAAGTGAAAACTGGCTGGCTTGGACGTTATGCACAGATGGTAACATCGGCGAATACAGGTGCAGTTCTAAAAATCCCGGATTTTGATTGAGCCAATTTAAAAGAGATAAGGATGATATATAATGGTGCAGAAGGTAAAGGAGAGAGTGAAAATTGAAGATATCTTAATGGCTCATAATTGCATGAAAGATATCGTTATTAAAACACCGTTACAACGTGATACAGTTTTATCTGAGAAATATGATTGTGACGTTTATGTAAAACGAGAAGACTTACAATTGATTCGCTCTTTCAAAATTCGTGGTGCGTACAATTTAATTCAAAGTTTATCAAAAGAACAATTACAAAACGGTGTTGTATGCGCGAGCGCTGGTAATCATGCGCAAGGAGTTGCTTATACGTGTAATTTATTGAAGATTGCGTCAAAAATCTTCATGCCGACGACAACACCTAAACAAAAAGTATCACAAGTACAATTTTTCGGTGGTGATTTTGCGGAAATCGTATTAGTTGGTGATACATTTGATAGCTCTTTCCAAGAAGCGCAGCGCTATTGTGAAGAAAATAGAATGACGTTCGTTCATCCGTTTGATGATCCGTATGTAGTTGCTGGTCAAGGGACAGTTGCAGTTGAAATTATGCATGATATGGAGAAATCGGTTGACTTTATTTTTACAGCAATCGGCGGTGGTGGGTTAGCATCAGGTGTTGGTACATATGTGAAAGGTGTTAGTCCTGCTACAAAGGTTATTGGTGTAGAGCCGATGGGAGCTGCATCTATGAAAGAGGCTTTTCTTCAAAATGAAAATGTCGCATTAGAGAAAATAGATAGTTTTGTTGATGGGGCAGCTGTTAAAAAAGTAGGAAAGTTAACATTTGAAACTTGTAAAGATGTAATTGATGACATTGTTTTAGTACCAGAGGGAAAAGTTTGTACGACGATTTTAGAACTGTATAAGAAAAATGCAATTGTAGCTGAACCGGCTGGTGCACTATCTATTGCAGCGCTTGATTTATATAGAGATGAAATAAAGGGTAAAACAGTTGTATGCACGCTAAGTGGTGGAAATAACGATATTGATAGAATGCAAGAAATGAAAGAACGTTCGCTCATTTACGAAGGATTAAAACATTACTTCATTATTGAATTCCCGCAACGTTCAGGTGCGCTAAGAGAATTTCTTGATAAAGGATTAGGACCAGAAGATGATATTACGCGCTTTGAATACATTAAGAAACATAATAAAGAAAATGGTCCAGCGTTAGTCGGCGTAGAGTTGAAACATAAAGAAGATTATGAGCAATTAATTACTCGCTTTAAAGAAAATAATATTCAATTTATGGAGCTTAATAAAAATCCTATTTTGTTTGATTTACTTATTTAATAGAAGGAAAGGGATAACATACGGTTTTACTAGAAATAAAAAAGATAGATATAAGCAGTAGAAACGCTACTTGTATCTATCTTTTTATAGTTAAACTAAATATTTTCCATATTCAAGAAGGATAAAGCTAGTTAACCAAAAGAGTATCGCAATACGAATGATTACATACATAGTAAATTCAAAGGTAGTAAGTTTTCGTTCGCGTTTTATTTTTTTTAGAAGTCTAACAGAGAAAATTGAACATAAAAGTAGAACGGCTATAGATATTTTATAAATATTCTCTAACAAACTTACATTTTCTAATAAGTCTTTCAGCATGTTCATTACCTATTCTGTAATGTATGTTACAGAGAAATAGATCTTGAGCTGTCTAGTTTCGTTTGTTTTTTATTTTCCCTGTAGCATCAATTTCTACATCAGTTGAAATTGTTTGTAAATATTGAAGAGCTTTTTTCTTTTCTTCCTCATTTACAGGGGAAACTTGGTTGTTACGAATGATGTAAGGATTGAATGACATTTTTACATCCTTTCCTTTAAAAGTTAAAGTTAATACGCCAGTTTCGGCGCTTTTCCCACTCACATAACTTGGGAATAAAAAGTTACCTAATGAATAAGCGATAGGAACTTTATTATAATACTCAAATCCTTGTAACCAATGCGGGTGACTCCCGACAATCGCGTCAGCTCCTGCTTCAACCATTTTAGGTACATATTGTTTTTGGTATTCTACCGGACGATTTGATTTTTCAACGCCCCAATGCATATAGACGATTAAATAGTCTGCATCTTGTTTTTGCTCTTTAATTGTTTTTGTTACGAGATTTAAATCATATCCGTTTGCAACACCAGGTTTATTGTTACCAGCTACCCAGTTCGTATCAGGCATAAATCGAACGAAGGAAAGAAATTTGAACTTTTTCCCTTTTACAGTCATTTCTCGTGCTGTATATGCATCTTTTGCATTTTTTCCGGCTCCGATATAAGGGAATTTTAATTTTTCTACGTGAGAAATCGTGTCTAATAATCCATCTTGCCCATAATCAAGTGTATGGTTATTTCCGATATTTACGATGTCATATCCAGTGTTTTTTATAGCTTGTAGCGTGGATGGATCACTTTTAATCCAAAACAGTTGTCCAGGAGCTTTCTTTTCTCTCGTTGTAAATGCTGACTCTAAATTAACGAAAGAAATATCAGCTTTTGTTATTTCTTCTTTTACATGTTGGAATGGATAATCAGCCCCATTTTTTTCGATTACAGGACGTAATTGCCAATTGAACATTGTATCACCAGAGAAAGTGAGTGTAATTTCCGGGTCTTCTATTTTCTTTTCACTTGTTGAAGCGGTTTTACTAGATTTGTTTTGCAAATCGGGTTTGTCTTTCGCTTTTGAAGTAAAAGAGTAGTTAATTAATAAAACAATTGGTGTAATGCAAAAGGCTATTAACAGAAATCGTTTTAGTAAAGTTTTCATAAATACCGTCCCTTTTGAATTTATACCGCAATTTGTGGGCAATAAAACTCACGTTAATTAAAGTTTCACATTATGTATTACTACAAAAAAAATTGCGGTTTATGTTGTGGAAAACATTTGTTAATATTCTCAATATTAAGTTAACATATAGATAACCTGTAAATCAATGAATAAACCAAAATATAGAAATAAAGAATTCGAAGGGTGAAGAATAAGAAATGGTTATATTAGGAGCAGTTGTAAATGGGATTTGTATTATATTTGGTACTTTACTAGGTAAATTATTTAGTAGGATTCCAGAAAGTATGAAGGGAACAATTATGCATGCAATCGGTTTAGCGGTTACTGTGCTTGGGCTTCAAATGGCATTGAAAAGTGAAAATTTTCTTGTTGTCATACTAAGTTTAGTGATTGGTACCGTCATCGGGGAATGGCTACAATTAGAGAGAAAGTTAAAACTGTTAGGAGATTGGCTAGAAAATAAAGTTGGATCAAAAGGGAAAGGGAGCATATCAGAAGGCTTTGTAACTGCTACTTTAATTTTTGCAATAGGTGCGATGGGCATACTTGGTGCACTCGACAGCGGGATTCGTGGCAATCATGATATTTTATTTACAAAGGCGATTATCGATGGATTTATTTCTATTATATTAACGACAACTTTAGGAATTGGTGTAGTATTTTCGGCGATTCCAGTTATTTTATACGAAGGAGGGATTGCGGTTTTTGCAACACAAATTAATAGTTTGGTCCCGAAAGAATTAATGAATCAATTTATAGTGGAAATGACAGCTACAGGTGGTATTATGATAGCCGCTATTGGATTGAACTTACTTGGTGTTATTAAAATTAAGGTGGCAAATTTATTGCCAGGTATATTGGTAGTTGGAATAATCGTTTCACTTATTTATGGTTACGGTTTACTAGTAAAGTAATAGGGGATGGAGATACATATGGAGGAGTATAAATTTACAAAACGTGTTCATAACATATTGAAGATTGCAGCAGAAGAGGCAGAAAGTAATATCATTCAACCAGCTCATCTGTTTATCGGTATGTGTAAAGAAGGTACTGGAGTTTGTAGCGAGTTGTATATGTATTTGTTCCGTAAAGTGGGGATAGATTTTTCAGAAAAACTTTCAATACGAAAACAATACGACTCACCGTATCAAGAGTATGAAAAAATAGGACAATATAAGGTATCTTATAAGGTGCTAGAAATTTTACAAATAGCGAAGAAACGTATGGAACGTTTCCAGCAAGTAATAATGAATGAAGGACATGTTATATATGCACTATTTCATGTAGATACGTTTATTGGAAATGTACAAATAAAAAAAGATATATTACGTATTATAGCTGAGCCAAGAGATTTAGCGGTCGATCTAAAATGTTTTGTTCCTACTTATAATCATTTAATTTGTACTGTTAGAAAGGCTAGCCCTTCTGATTTTGAAAAATTAGCAAGTTTTGTTAAAGAGGAATTTGGTGAACGTTGGTTACATTCAATAGAGTATGGATTTCGTACATATAAAGATAATTTACCTATTTATATAGCAGAACAAGAAGAAGTGATAGTAGGTTTCGCTTGTTATGATGTAGTGAGAGGAAAGAAGGGATTGTTTGGTCCAATGGGCACAGCGAAAAAAAATCGTGTGAATGGTGTAGGGAAGCAATTGTTATATCGTTGTTTACATAGTATGAAGAAAGAAGGATATGAATACGCAATTATTGGACAAGCAGGTCCGGTTGAGTTTTATGAGCGATGTTGTAATGCACGTTTAATACCGGTAGAGAGTAATTAACCAACTCCATATATGGGAGTTGGTTTTTTTATGAAAATAATGTAGAGATGTAGTGATTTTCACTAGAAAATAGCGGGTTTTGTAGTGGATTTTACAAATAAAGCAAATTACTAAACTTTTTACAAGAAAGGGTGTAGAATGGGTATCTAAAGAAAGAAGGTGTGAAAATGGCCAGCTGGAAACGAAATTTGATGATTTGTTGGCTAGGTTGTTTTACCACTGCAGCCGGTATGAGTTTAGTAATTCCTTTTTTATCTTTTTATATTGAGGAATTAGGAGTAACTGGCACTTCTAGTATTGCACAGTGGTCGGGACTTGCATTTGGTATAACATTTTTAATGGGTGCGATCGTATCACCAATATGGGGAAAGCTTGGTGATATACATGGACGGAAATTGATGCTTATTCGTGCGAGCCTTGGTATGGCGATTATTATGACGCTTATGGGGTTTGTAACGGATGTGTATCAACTAGTCGCACTAAGATTTTTGATGGGAGCGGTATCTGGTTTCCTTTCAACGGCGATGACATTTATTGCAGCAGAAACTCCGAAAGAGCATTCAGGTTGGGCAATTTCCACAATTTCAACTGGGGGCGTGAGCGGTTCTTTACTTGGCCCATTACTTGGTGGTTATTTGTCGGAGTTAATTGGAATGCGCCATGTTTTTCTTGTTACAGGAGCTTTTTTATTCCTTTCTTTTCTCATCGTTTTTTTCTTCCTACATGAAGAGAATCACTCCGCTCAAGCAAAAAAAGTACAACAGAAAAAAGTATGGACGATGGTTCCAGCAAAGCATTTAATTATTAGTTTATTTGTAACAACATTTATTATTCAACTTGCGAACATGTCAATTCAACCTATTATTACATTGTATGTAAAGAATTTAGAAGGCCCAGGAACAGCTCATATTGAAATGATTGCAGGCGCAGTCATGTCTGCGACAGGTTTAGCGATTATTATGGCAGCTCCTAAGTTAGGTAGATTATCAGATCATATCGGTCCTCAAAAAACGTTAGTTGTAGCGTTGTTTGCTGCAGGAATTATTTTTATTCCGCAAGCATTTGTAACCTCAGCTTGGCAACTATTAATTCTTCGCTTTTTATTAGGTATTGCACAAGCAGGACTATTACCTTCCGTACAAACTCTACTAAAACAACATACACCAACCCATGTAACGGGAAGAATATTTGGGTATAATCAATCGTTTCAGTTTTTAGGAAATATGATTGGACCAGTACTTGGTGGACAAATTGCAGCACATGCGGGCTTCCAATATGTTTTCTTTTCTACTTCATCACTATTATTTATTGCGTGCATTTGGGTTTATTTTCATAATAAGAACGAAGAGGTATCAGAGAAACGACATTTGGAAGTTAGTTAACTAAGTGAATGAAAAAGAAAAAGGATGAAGCCAACGATTGCTTCATCCTTTTCTTTAAAATTGGAGACAAAGATGACTTAATGTACCAAGCTCATAACTGCGGTGAATGACTTCACCGTTATTTTCACCACTTCCCATAGCGATAAATAAAGGAACAAAATGCTCTGCTCTTGGTACTGCCAATTGTGCATGAGGGGCATTGTTCTCCCAATGAAATAATGCATCTTTATCAGTAGTCTGCATATGTTTAATAATCCAATCATCAAATTCAATTGCCCATTGTTCGGGTGTCGTTTGATTCCATTTCAAAGCTCGTAAGTTATGAACGGTAACACCGCTACCGATTACTAAAATATCTTCTTGTCCAAGTCCTTTTAGTGCTTCTCCAATTTCAAATTGTTCTTTTGCAGGAAGGAAAGGATTGACTGATATTTGTACGATAGGAATATTTGCTTCTGGATACATACGGTGCAAGAGTGTCCATGAGCCATGATCTAAACCTCTCGTCATATTATGATGGACTGGAATACCTTTGTTTTTAAATTTCGTTTCTAACATAGATGCAATGTTAGAAGAACCTTTCGCACGATATTTAATTTCGTATAACTCAGGAGGAAAACCTCCAAAATCATAAATTGTTTCATATTCGTTATCTGATGAAGAAATCGTTAATACTTCGCTTTCCCAGTGAGCAGTGAAAATAACAATTGCTTTCGGTTTATATGTTTCTCCAAGTGTTTTTAAAAACCTTGTATAGTCTGTATCTTGAATAGCAAGCATTGGTGATCCGTGTGCTAAAAATAATGATGGCATCATAATAGAAACCTCCTAAAAATATAATAATTACTTTATGTAAGTAACTATATAATTTTATGGATGGTTCGTCAACATATTAATTTAAGAGCTAATTAGAAAAGTGAGTCATTTGTCATAATGAAGGCAATTGCATATAATACATAGTAAGAATAATGAATGGATATTCATTTTTTGATATACATAATAGAGTTGGGGGCTGACGAAATGAACGTACAGGAAAGTTTCGTTACGGCATTGGATGGATCGGAAATTTATTTACGTAAGTGGCTACCAGAAAGAGATCCGCGAGGGATTATTCAAATTGCACATGGTATGACAGAACATGCAGGTGTTTATACAGACTTTATTGCTGCTTTATTAGAAGCAGGGTATGGTGTTTATGCGCATGATCATAAAGGTCATGGGAAAACAGTGAAAAGAGAAGAAGATTATGGTCATTTTAAACCAAATGTAGGTTGGAATGAGGCTGTGTCTGATGTTATTTTTGTATCAGAAACGATAAGAAAAGAGCAGACATACCCGTTATTTTTACTTGGACATAGTATGGGTTCTTTTTTATCTAGGCGTGCTGTACAACTGAAAGGTGAATTATATGATGGGTTTCTTATTTCAGGAACTGGTGGAAATCCAGGGCTATTAGGAAGTATCGGTCATAAAGTAGCGACAATTGAGATGAAATTACGCGGGGAAAAAACGAAAAGTCCGATGCTAAACTTTTTATCTTTCGGAAATTTCAATTCACACTTTAAACCAAATCGTACAAAATTTGATTGGTTATCTTCAGATAATAATCAAGTTGATAAATATATTGCGGATCCGTTATGCGGATTCATTTGTACAACAAGCTTTTATCGTGAATTATTTTCTGGTGTATTAGAAGTAAATAAACTAGAAGAGTTTAAGAAAACACCGAAAAACCTTCCAATACATATTTTTTCAGGAGATCGTGATCCTGTTGGGGATATGGGGAAAGGTGTAAAAGAAGTATATGAAAATTATAAAAAATGTGGCGTGAAAGATGTAACACTGCGTCTATATGAAAATGGAAGACATGAAATGTTCCATGAAGTAAATAGAGATGAAGTATTTCAAGATTTGATTTCTTGGTTAGATGGACATATTGTATGAGAAGAAACCTCACTTTTTTGAAGTGAGGTTTCTTTAAGGAGACGGAGGAATAGTTATGAGTGAATTTATAAATAAAGAATATGTAGAAATAGATTTTCAAGATGTTTTGATTAAAGAAGAGAAATTGAAAAATTGTACTTTCATAAAATGCCGTTTTAGAGGGATAGATGCATCGGAAGTTTCTACTGAAAATTGTAATTTTATAGAATGTGATTTTACCGGTGCTCTTTTTAATGCTTCTATCCATCAAGGAACTACATTTGCGAATTGTAAGTTTGTTGGTGTGAATTTATTCGTATCGAAGTTTGAAGAATGTAAAATGACTGGCTCTGATTTTGAAGAAGCGAATTTAGACGGAATAACTATCATATCGGGAGATTGGTCATATACGAATTTAAGGTTCGCGAACTTAAGTAAACAAATGTTAAAGGGTATACGTTTAATTGAAGCTGACCTATATGAATGTAATTTAGAAAAAGCAGATTTACGTGAAGCAGATTTAACAGGTGTACAACTAGGTAAGGCGAAACTTAGCGGTGCAAATTTAAAAGGAGCGATAGTTGATAGAATTGATTTTACAAGTTTTGATTTGAAAAATGTGAAATTAGATATAGCGCAGGCAGTTGCAGTAGCAAGATGTTATGGGGCTAAGGTGAACTAAATTATTTGTAAAACCGTTCAAAGTGCTGAACGGTTTTACAAATCATAATAGTAGTATAATAGTAAATGAGGTGTTCATACTATGGAAGATAAAACATTAGGTATACTACTAGATGTAGTTGGAGAATTATTTTCAGATGAAATATCAATTGCCGTTTCGAATACGAAAGAATATATTTACTATCGGCCAAGTAAAAGAATTGATTTAAAGATTAGTGCTGGGGATCCTATTAAAGAAGGGACGATTGCTCATAAAGCAATAGTAACGAAGCAAAAAGCCTCTGAGTTTATTAATCGGGATGTTTTCGGTATTCCTTATAATGGAATGGCCGTACCGTTTTCAAATAATGGGAAGATTGAAGGGTGCGTGACGGCGATTTATCCAGCTTTAACGGATGGAAAGTCAGTCGTTACTTTAAAAACAACAGACGGATGGGTTCCGGTTCCTTTCTCAAAGGTCATGTATTTAGAAGCTAAAGATAAAAAGACGTATGTGAATTCAGAAGAGTTAACAGGAACACATAAGTACTCGCTACAAGAATTCGAATACTTGTTACCGAAAGATTCCTTTATTAGATGCCACCGTTCCTTTATTGTAAATGTTAATCATATTAAAGCGATTTACCCTGATACGCATTCTACTTTTGTACTTTCTATGGATAACGGAGAGAGGGTACCAGTGAGTCAGTCATACGCTAGCTATTTTCGTAAGCTTCTAGGATTCTAAATTTTTCTGCTTTAGAACCTAGATTTGCTGTTTTATCTGAATTTTCGGCATTGTGTACAAAAATCCCTATTTTGATAGTGTTAATGTGTAAAATAATTATGAATATTCATTGAGAGAGGGATTACATATGGAGAATAATTTAGATAGAATTAGGGATCAACGTTTCAAAGATCGAGTAGTTACACCTGAAGAGGCAGCTTCATGGATTGAAAGTGGAATGACTTTAGGTTTAAGTGGATTTACACGTGCTGGGGATGTAAAAGCAGTCCCATTTGCGCTGGTGAATCGAGTGAAGAACGATAAATCTTTTAAAGTAAATGTTTATACAGGGGCTTCTTTAGGTTCGGATGTAGATAAATTATTTGCTGAAGCAGGAATTTTAGGGAAAAGATTGCCTTTCCAAGCCGATGCGACTATGCGAAAAGGAATTAATAACGGAGACTTTTTATTTGTAGATCAGCACTTATCTCATACAGCAGAGTTACTTCGTGCTGACGTTATGGATATAGATGTGGCTATTTTGGAAGCGGTTGCGATTACTGAAGATGGAATGATTATTCCAACCACTTCAATTGGAAATTCATTAGCATTCTCCTTAAATGCTAAGTCCATTATTATTGAAATGAATATGGCTCAATCTACGCAACTAGAGGGGCTACATGATTTATATGAACCAGGTAAACAAGGGGAAAGGCTTCCAATTCCGCTCGTAAAAACGGATGATCGAATTGGAACGATCGGTATCCCAATTGATGCTGAAAAAGTGAAGGGGATTGTGTTTACGAATCAACTGGATTCACCATCGACAATTGTTCCTCCAGATGAAGAAACTGTCATTATGGCACAACATTTAATAGAGTTCCTTCGAGAAGAAGTTAAAGTAGGCCGATTAACAAAGAGTTTAGCACCGTTACAATCGGGAATTGGTTCAGTTGCTAATGCAGTATTGCACGGCATGCTAGATTCGGAGTTTGAAGATTTAGAAGTGTATTCTGAAGTTTTACAAGATGCGGTCTTTGATCTAATGGACGCTGGGAAAGTTAATTTTGCTTCCTGCTGCTCCATCACGCTTTCTGAAGAGAAAATGCAACAAGTATTTTCTAACTTTGAAAAATATCGTGATAAATTAATGATGCGCCCGCAAGAGATTTCTAATCACCCTGAAATCATTCGTCGCCTTGGATTGATCTCGATTAATACTGCTTTAGAATTAGATATATACGGAAATGTTAACTCTACTCACGTTTTAGGTACAAAGATGATGAATGGTATTGGTGGTTCTGGTGATTTTGCGAGAAATGCACGTCTAGCTATATTTGTTACGAAATCGATTGCAAAAGGTGGTAACATTTCAAGTATCGTTCCTTTCGTTTCTCATGTAGATCATACGGAACATGATGTAGATGTTATCGTCACTGAACAAGGGTATGCTGACCTAAGAGGATTAGCGCCAAGAGAAAGAGTGGAACTGATTATTGAGAGTTGCGTACATCCAATGTATCGTGACCAGCTAAGAGCTTATTACGAAGAAGCACAAACAAGAGGTGGACAAACTCCTCATGTTTTAGAAAAAGCTTTTTCTTGGCATACGAATTATGCTGAAAATGGAACAATGCTTGAAGAGGTAGTAGAAACTGTTTAGAAGTGTAAAAATGATTCTTAATATAATATGCTATACAGGTTAAAAGAAAAAGAACGCCAATTCTCAGGAATGGCGTTCTTTTTCTTTTAAAAAATTTATAATAAAGACTTATAAAAATAATCTCTTATTTACGGAAATAAGAGGTTTTTTAAATTACTTTTCGAATCATTTTAAGAGTTTATATATTGAAGGTGAGGAGAAAGAATCATGAAGATAAGAAAAGCGTTAGTAAGTGAAGCAAATGAATTAAGTGAACTTGTACTACATTCAAAAGCAACGTGGAACTATAGTGAAGCATTCATACTTACTTGTAAGGAAGATTTAACAATTACCGATGAGTACATAAAAAATAATTTTGTATATGTTTTAGAAAACGATAATATGAAGATTGGGTTTTTCTCATTTTTACGTAACGATAAAGCTCTCGATTTCTTATACATTCATCCTCGTTACAAAGGAAAGGGGTATGGGAAAATAATGTGGAAGTTTGTAATAGAGCAAGCAAAGGAACTAGGAATAAAAAGCTTTACGATTGATAGTGATCCGAATGCAAAAGGATATTATTTGACAATGGGAGCAAAGTTAATCGGAGAGACACCATCAACGGTTTTTAAGGACCGATTACTGCCCCTTTTGAAATATGATGTGTAAAACTATTAATAGTAGGAGAAGCTGAGAATGGATAATGTAAAGGCAAAAAGAATATATGAAGCACTTATAAAATTGTGGTCGATTGAAACAAGTTCAAAGTGGACAAGTGAAAAGCCAGCAAAGGGACAGTGTGGTGTAACAGCTTTAGTTGTTCAAGATATATGTGGAGGGAAAATCAAAA
Source organism: Bacillus cereus group sp. BfR-BA-01355 (assembly GCF_022663675.1). Lineage (NCBI taxonomy): Bacteria > Bacillati > Bacillota > Bacilli > Caryophanales > Bacillaceae > Bacillus > Bacillus cereus group sp. BfR-BA-01355. Next base: position 40,233 of record NZ_JAKUFY010000027.1, on the reverse strand, counting down.
AGACAAAAGTTGGAGAGGAGTGGCACTTTTATAACAGTATAGATGGGGAGAGATTTGATTTTACAGAGGCTCAATTCAATGAAAACCTGAACTATTTGGATGTGGAATCAAACCAGGAAGAAGCATTTGCAGATACAAATGAAAAACAATATAGCATTTTGAAGGAAAAGATAATGAAAGAATTGAAATTATCTTTTGACTCTTAATCTTTAATAAGTTACTATAATGGTGGTAACTTATTAAAGGGAACTTCATAGAGTTGAAAGGGGAAATACTTTTGAAAACAACTTATGTAAACGCTACAATCGTAACGATGAATCAACAAAACGAAGTGATAGAAAATGGATATATCATTGTAGAAAATGATCAAATTATAGATGTAAAGAGCGGAGAATTCGCTAATGATTTTGAAGTAGATGAAGTAATTGACATGAAAGGAAAGTGGGTTTTACCAGGGCTTGTAAATACACATACACACGTTGTAATGAGTCTCTTAAGAGGTATTGGCGATGATATGTTATTACAACCATGGCTGGAGACGAGAATTTGGCCACTTGAAAGTCAGTTTATTCCAGAGCTTGCGGTTGCTAGTACGGAATTAGGATTACTTGAAATGGTGAAAAGTGGTACAACATCATTCTCTGACATGTTTAATCCAATTGGAGTAGATCAAGATGCAATTATGGAAACGGTATCAAAGAGTGGGATGCGAGCTGCTGTTTCAAGAACTTTATTTAGCTTCGGAACGAAAGACGATGAAAAGAAAGCAATCGAAGAAGCTGAGAAATATGTGAAGCGTTACTATAACGAAAGTGGCATGTTAACTACGATGGTTGCACCGCATAGTCCATATACATGTAGTGCAGAACTGTTAGAAGAGTGCGCTCGTATTGCAGTAGAAAATCAAACGATGGTTCATATTCATCTTTCGGAAACAGAGCGTGAAGTACGTGATATTGAAGCGCAGTACGGGAAACGTCCAGTAGAATATGCAGCAAGTTGCGGGTTGTTTAAACGCCCAACAGTTATTGCACACGGTGTAGTATTAAATGAAAATGAGCGTGCATTTTTAGCAGAACATGATGTTCGAGTAGCACATAACCCAAATAGTAATTTAAAACTAGGTTCTGGTATAGCAAATGTAAAAGCGATGCTAGAGGCAGGAATGAAAGTAGGAATTGCAACAGATAGTGTGGCATCTAACAACAATTTAGATATGTTTGAAGAAATGCGCATAGCGACTTTACTACAAAAAGGTATTCACCAAGATGCAACAGCGTTACCAGTTGAAACAGCTCTTACACTTGCGACTAAAGGAGCTGCTGAAGTAATCGGGATGAAACAAACAGGATCACTTGAGGTTGGAAAGTGTGCTGATTTTATTACGATTGACCCATCTAATAAGCCGCATTTACAACCAGCAGATGAAGTGTTATCGCACCTTGTATATGCAGCTAGTGGAAAAGATATAAGCGATGTAATTATTAACGGAAAGCGTGTCGTTTGGAATGGCGAATGTAAAACGTTAGATGAAGAGCGTATTATATTTGAAGCGAGTCGTTATAAACGAGGTTTACAAAGATAGATAATTATGTGGCAGTTGAAAAAGCTATCCTTTTTTAAAAGGATAGCTTTTTTCTCGAACGAATAAATATTCAAAAGAATGTCGCATCTTTCTGTTCATATTTCTGCTATAATATATAACGCTTTATAATATATTATACTTAAGGAGAACAACTCATGAAGCGAAAAAAGAGCCATTTAATGGTAATGGCACTTGTTACATCTTTATTTTTAGCAGCTTGTAATAATAAAACGAATAAAAGTGACACAGAGGCTAAAAAACAAGTGTTAAATGTAACAGTATCAGAAGAAATTCCTTCTCTGGACACTGCGAAAACGATGGATGGTACATCAGCGCACGTTATGCAGAATATATTTGAAGGGTTATATGTATTAAATGATCAAGATCAGCCTACTCCAGCCATAGCAAAATCGTTTAAAAGAAGTGAAGATGGTAAGAAATATACATTTGACTTGCGTAAAGATGCAAAATGGTCAAATGGGGATAATGTAACAGCAAATGATTTTATGTTTGCGTGGAAACGTGCAATTAACCCTGAAACAGCATCTCAATATGCGTCCATGCTCTTTTATGTAAAAAATGCGAAAGAGATTAATAAGGGAGCAATGTCTCTAGATGAACTTGGAGTTACGGTTATAAATGATTATAAGTTAGAAGTTGAACTAGAACAGCCAATTCCGTATTTTTTACAGTTGTTAGCATTACCTATATATTTACCACAGCATGAATCATTTTTGAAAGAACAAGGAAACAATTATGCATTGGAACCTAGTAATCTCATATATAACGGTCCATTTGTATTAGAAAAATGGAAGCATGAACAAGAGTTTCAATTAAAGAAGAATGCTACATATTGGGATCAAAAGAAAGTGAAACTAGACGAAATAAACTTTCATATCGTGAAGGATACAATGACAGCTGTAAATTTATATGAAGCCGGAGATTTGGACCGGGTACCTATTAATTCGCAAGTTGTAGACAAGTATAAGGGGAATAAGGAATTACATATGTCGAGTGATTCTGGAATTGCTATGCTTCGTTTTAATGAAAAAAATACCGCGTTAGCAAATAAAAAGGTGCGTCAATCTATTTCATTAGCGTTAAATAAAGTTGATTTCGTTGCTCACTTTATTAATAACGGAGCAAAACCTGCAAGTGGACTTGTACCAGTTGGTCATGTAAATGAAGAGACTGGCAAAGATTTTAGAAAAGAAAACGGAGATCTTTCTCTATATGACTTACAAAAGGCGAAAAAGATTTGGGAAGAAGCGAAAAAAGAACTTGGAGTAGGCGAAGTAAACCTCGAGTTTCTAACATTTGAACAAGATAACGCAAAACGTATGGCAGAATATATAAAAGGTGACTTAGAAAAGTATTTGCATGGATTAACGATACAAATTAAACAACAGCCATTTAAGCAAAAATTACAGTTAGAACAAACAGGTGATTACGATATAACTATGGCAAATTGGGGACCTGACTATAAAGACCCAATTAGTTATTTAGAGTTATTTACGACAGGGAATCCGAATAATAAAATGAATTATTCTAATGTTCGTTACGATGAATTAATAAAGAAAGCGAAAACGGATTTTGTACTAGATAGGGAAAAACGATGGGAAGCGTTGCGAGAAGCCGAGCAGGTATTATTAGAAGATGCTGCGGTGGCGCCGCTTTATCATATTGGCTCAGCGTATGTACAAAAGGAGTATGTAAAAGGGATTGAAAAACATCAATTTGGTGGTGTTTATACTTATAAGAATGCTTATATTGATAATGAATAAATACAAAAAACCTTACTTTTTAAAAGTAAGGTTTTTTACACATGAATTCTATTAAACCGATTTTAATAAAGCGTAAAAATTCGTATCATATGGGATATCATCTTGATACATATAATTTTTTAGAACGCCTTCTTTTTCAAAGCCTAATTTTAATAGTACTTTATTGGAAGCTTCATTTTCAAGAAATACAATTGCCCCGATCCGCTTTAAATGAATCGTATGGAAACCGTATGATATAACCTCAGAAACAGCTTCAGTCGCATATCCTTTTCCCCAGTGTTCAGGTAAAAAGGCATAACTTATATTGGCTCGTTTATGCTCAGAAGACCAATCGTGAAAACCAATGGTACAGATGAGTTCTTTCTTGTCTTTTAATTCGATTCCCCATTTTATACCGTTTCTTGCATTGTAACTGAGCTTAAAGTTATGAATGATTTGTTTCACTTGATCAACATCTTGTAACGGTTTTTGGCCATAATAGCGCAGTACATTAGTATTAGAAAAGCATTGTAGTATACGCGGTGCATCTTCTTCGGTCAGTTCTCTTAAAATAAGTCTTTCAGTTTTTAATAAAGGAAACATATTTTCGCTCCTTTGCACATGAAAATAGAATGTATTTGTTATTATATAATTTAATCTGAAAATAAAGATTATTCAAGGTGTAGGGAAGTTATTGGCTGGAAATAAATTATATAATTTATTTTAAAAAGACTTTATAGGATTAATACAAATAATGAATTGAAAAAGGGTATTCCAAATTAAAATTGGAATACCCTTTTTTCATTACCCTACAAACGTTTGATACAGTAAGAAAATATTTAAAATGATAACGAGTGCTGCAATTATCCATGCGATAAATGTTGTTATACGGTGGTTAACGAGTGCACCCATAATCTTTTTATTACTTGTAAACATAATAAGTGGCACTAGTGCAAATGCAATACCAAATGATAAGACAACTTGACTCATAACGAGAGCGTAAGTTGGATTTACACCTAAAGCGATAATAACTAGTGGTGGAATCATTGTAATAAATCGACGTAAATATAACGGAATATGCATGCGAATGAATCCTTGCATAATAATATCACCTGACATTGTACCGACAGAAGAGCTTGATAAACCTGCTGATAAAAGTCCAATCCCAAATAATGCAGCCGATACAGGACCTACTAAGTTGGTAAATTGAGTGTAAGCAACATCTAAATCTTCAACGTGCATACCGTTTTTAAAGAATAGTGCAGCTGCTACAATTAACATACTTGCATTAATTGCTCCAGCGATAACCATTGCAATAATAATATCGATAAATTCGAAACGAAAAATCTTTTTCTTTTGTTCGTCAGTTGTTCCAACCACGCGGCGTTGTGTTAATGCAGAATGCAAGTATATTGCATGCGGCATAACTGTCGCACCTAAAATCCCTGCTGCAAGTAATATACTGTCTACACCTTGGAATTTCGGAATAAATAGTCCTGAAAGAAGGGGACTTAATTCTGGTTTTGCATAAAAAACTTGGATCCCAAATGCTATTACTACAATAAAGATCATCCCTGTAATAATAGCTTCTAGTGAGCGAAATCCTCTGCGTTGAAACTCAAGAATAATAAATGATCCGACTGCTGTAATTAAAGCAGCTGGTAACATAGGTATTCCAAATAATAAATACAATCCGAGTGCTGCCCCGATAAATTCAGCTAAATCTGTAGCCATAATAACGAGTTCACCTTGTATCCATAAGCCGATAGACACAGGCTTTGGAAAGTTTTCACGAGCTATTTCGGGTAAATTGTTTCCTGTAGCAATTCCTAATTTAGCCGATAAAGTTTGGATTAATACAGCCATTAAGTTAGAAGCGAATATAACCCATAATAGTAAATATCCATATTGTGAACCAGCTGCGATATTTGTAGCAAAGTTGCCAGGATCAATATAAGCAACGGACGCGATAAAAGCGGGCCCTAAAAATGGTAACAGTCTTTTCCAGCCTTTTGTTTCTCCACTTAAAGCTAAGTGAGCTGATTGTACAGTTGTACTTTCAGAAGGGAGATGTTCATCTTTTGTTATATCTTTATTCATAGTAGTTTTCCCCTTTAAAATGTTAACTTGATGAAATTATTGTATTTATTCTTACTCATTATTTCAATACATTTAAATATGTTATGTGATAATTTCATTTGAACACGAAAGTTTCCTTAATGCAAATTATATGCCTTTATGCAATGGATGGTGTGATAATGTAAAATGAATTGGGAGTTTATGGTGTGATGACATGGGGAAACATAGTGAATTAAAGGGCTGTTTTTGAAATTTATGTGAACATAAAGCCGATAATACAGCATATTAATTGATGGAATTGCATTTGTATGATATATAATATATTGGGATTACAACATAACCATAGTGTTTTGATGTGTAATCTTGTTTTTTTATTTTTGTTAACTGATAGAAAATAGTATAAAGAAAAGAAAATGGGATTCATTTTCTTATTATATATGTTTTGATATGAACGTTAACTTATACATGATTTTAAAAATTAGATAGGTGGTAGAAATACATTGGCAACTACAAAACCATACAGAGTATTACTATATTACATGTACACAACAATTGAAAATCCAGAAGAATTCGCGGCAGAGCATTTAGAATTTTGTAATTCACTTGAATTAAAAGGAAGAATTCTTGTAGCAAAAGAAGGTATTAACGGAACTTGTTCTGGAACTGTAGAGCAAACAGAAAAATATATGGAAGCAATGAACAATGATCCACGTTTTGATGGTATCGTATTTAAAATAGATGAAGAAGAAGGGCATGCATTCAAGAAAATGCACGTACGTCCTCGTCCAGAATTAGTTACACTTCGTCTAGAAGATGACATTAACCCACACGAAATAACTGGGAAGTATTTAGAGCCAAAAGATTTTTATGAGGCAATGAAACAAGAAGATACAGTTATCATTGATGCACGAAATGATTATGAATTTGATTTAGGACACTTCAAAGGTGCGATTAAACCTGATATTGAATCATTCCGTGAATTACCAGATTGGATTAGAGAAAACAAAGAAACACTTGAAGGTAAAAAGATTTTAACTTATTGTACAGGCGGAATTCGTTGTGAGAAATTCTCAGGTTGGTTAGTTCGTGAAGGTTATGAAGATGTAAGTCAGCTTCACGGCGGAATTGTAACGTACGGAAAAGACCCAGAAGTACAAGGTGAGCTTTGGGATGGACAATGTTACGTGTTTGATGAGCGTATCGCTGTACCAGTAAATCAAAAAGAACATGTTATCGTTGGTAAAGACCACTTTACAGGTGAACCATGTGAGCGCTATGTAAACTGTTCAAATCCAGAATGTAATAAGAAAATTTTATGTTCTGAAGAAAACGAAGCGAAATATTTACGTGCATGTTCTCATAAATGTCGTGTAAGTCCACGTAACCGCTACGTAATACAACATGAATTAACGGAAGAGCAAGTAGCTGCTGCATTAGAGAAAATCGAAGCAGGGAAGTAAGCTGAATTCGTATAATAAAAAGGTACTCCAAGCTTTATTTTGGAGTACCTTTTTTGTTATACGGTTCTGTCATTTGTCGGTAAGTCGATATATTTGAAAAATCGCTGATAAAAATTTCATTTACTGCAGCATACCACATATTTGGAAATAACCTTCTTTAATTTTTATCCTCTTTTTCTTTTACAGCAGACAGTACAGTTTGTTTTACCCATGCTTTTCTTCTTTTGTGCTGCACAGCCCATTGGTATAACCCTTGAGCCCCTAAAATAAGTGAAATGACAATGCCGCTAATCGCAATTAATAGAGCGAAAAATTCAAGAGGTGACGATATTTTGTTTGAATCGGTGTTTCTTAGAAGATCGATCATAGTAAACCCTAACATTTGGCCTACTACAGAGTAGAGCGTTAAAATTAATAATAAGAGACTATCTTTTTTTGAGGCGACATTTTCTTGATATTTAAACAAACTATCAAGATTTTGTTTCGCGTTCGAGTATAAAACCTCAATATTAAAAAGTTTTCTTAAGCGGAAGAAAATATCTTCACTTTGTGATTGAGATACTAATTCTAAAGAAAAATAATTAGCAGTGAACGAATTAATCGAATAAATTAATTTCTCTATTTCATTAGTATCTTGTTCAATATTTAGCTCAGCATAGGCGTTTGCCATTTTTAATAAAACAATTTTATGGAATAGGTTTAATAATAAAGCGTAATAAAATTCTCCGTACATTTGACTAGCAAGTTTATCGATTTCGCGTTCTCCTTCATTTGTTACACATGTAAAAATATGTTCTTCCATAATGAAATAACGATTTGGAGCCCATCTCTGGTAAGCGTGTTTTTTTAAATAGTTATGAATGTAAGGAAGGTTACTTGCACTCACATATGGCTTACCATCACTTGTTAATCCGGAAAGACTGGAAGTACGATAAACATCCACTTCATTAAGTTCCATACCTTCTTTTAGTGACAATAAAGTTTGGACGTACATTCTCTGGTCTTCAAAGAAAGGGAAGGTTTGAAAGTATGAACTTCTTAATCTCTTCTTTTCAAAGAAATCAGTTACGCCATGAAATAAATAACCAAAAATGAATTTTTCAACTTGGGAATACTTTTTTCCGTTATATTCAATACAAATAGACTCATTTGTATCAGTTTTAGTTTCAAGTACACGGAAGCGATCTGCGAATTCGATTGCTTCAGATAAAGTCATGTTTGGAGCAGTGTTTACTTCTGTTCGAATTGTTAAGAAGCCAAGTTCATAAGGACAAAGTGTTACATCAATAGAGTGTATCTTGAATGGAATTGAAATAAGGTTTGTTGTTAAATGTCCAGTTAAGTTAAGATCTTTTGAATAACGTTGCAAGCCCTTTTGATGCTCTGAGTGAGGAAAGAGAATTTTATTTGTAAATGAAAGATAGTATGCTTCCATATTTTGATGTGAAACTTTAAACTCCCCATAATATGTATTTTCATCATCGAGATGATCGAGCCGAAAAGGACGAAAATCGTTTTTTTGTAAGAAAGGGAACATATTTTGTTCATATCCAGTTTTAAACGAAAACGGGAATATAAATTGGAATATAGCTGTTGCTACACCTTTTTCCTCAATTGTTTGTATTGCCTCCATCTACATTGTTTCCTTTCCATATATGCTATAGAAACAACATGCCCAAATTTATTTGAAAATAACCACTGTTTTATACTCAATTGAGAGTGAAAATTCAGCTTATTTAGCAGAGGACATGTATAATGTTATGTATACTAAAAGTTGTAAAATTGTATTTTGAAAAGGGGGATGCTGTATGCGGATTTTAGTATTAGGCGCTGGTGGAGTCGGAGGGTTTTTTGGTGGCAGATTAGTCGAAAAGGGAGAAGATGTTACATTTCTTGTTCGTAGTAAACGGAAAAAACAATTAGAGGAAAGAGGACTTGTAATCCGAAGTGTTAACGGGGATTTTTCTTTCCAACCGAAATTAATAACGAAAGAAGAGAGAACTTCTCCATTTGATGTCATTTTATTTTCAACAAAAGCGTATCACTTAAACGAGGCTATTCAAGATTTGAAGCCGTTTGTTGGCGAAAATACTGTAATCATTCCATTGTTAAATGGTATCGCTCATTTATCACTACTACAAAAAGAATTCGGCGAAGAAAAAGTAATTGGCGGTTTATGCTTTATCGAGACGACGTTAAACGATCAAGGAGAAATTGTACAAACTAGTGCTGCCAACAGACTTGTGTTTGGAGAAATTAAGTCTCAAAATTCAGAGAGAGTAAAGCATATTTCTAAAGCATTTGCAGGTACGAAGTCTAGTTTTGTTTTAAGTGAAAATATTACGCAAGATATGTGGCATAAATATTTATTTATTACTGTAATGTCAGGTGTGACAACGTTAATGCGTGCACCAATTGGACCAATCCGTGAAAGTGAAGGCGGCCGTGATTTTATCCGTAATGTGTTTGAGGAATCTGTACAAATCATGAGAGTATTAGGAGCTCCAGTAAAGGAAAATATTGCCCAGGAACATATGAAAACGATTGATAAAATTTCGTATGATATGAAGTCATCGATGCAGCGTGATATGGAAAAGGGTTCATTTATTGAAGGGAAGCACTTGCAAGGATATTTACTGGATGTAGCAGAGAAATTTTCTATAGCGGCACCATTATTAGGAACTATATATCAAAATTTAAAGGTGTATGAAGAGATGACCTTTAACAAATCTGTAATAGAATTAGATGTATGAAAAAATAAAAAAGATAGCAATATATAAGTGTATTGCTATCTTTTTTATTTTTTTGTATGACAAATCATTTATTTCTTTTCGTTCTATCTGTCAAATTTATTTCCTGTTCACGTTTACCATATAACTGATTAATTTCATTTGCTACTGCATCTAAATATGAATCGGAAAAAATAGGCTTCTTTTCTTTAGACATATGGGTCTCCTTTGTGGATTTTTTAGTATTCATTATGTATATTTCTCAGCGGATTATGCGCAATCATTTTAATTTTTTTCTTATTAAAAATTTTTGTTTACTTTTTGAAAATAAAGGAGTATTATAATCCACAGTTTCAATTTTCTAAATCGCTGAAACCGCATGGTACGGGGGACCCGTTTTTACGGATTAGTACATAATCCGATGGGGTGAATCCTTGAAAAAGGTAGGGCTACTCATAGGCCCGAATCCGACAGCTAACCTCGTAAGCGTTATATTGAGAAGGAAGGTGGAGCTTGTGCGACAAAAAAAATAATGTCTACAAGTCTATTTCGCTATGGCTTGTAGACATTTTTTGTTTTCTGAAGAAATAGTTTACTGGCTGTAACAAGCAGAAAAGTTCGTACAAAATTATTGGAGAGTGGACAGCATTGGTTTCATCTATTAAAAGATTTTTAATTGGAAGACCGTTAAAATCAACGGAGCTTGGAGAACAAAAGCTTAATAAAACGAAAGCTTTAGCTATTTTATCTTCTGACGCATTGTCATCAGTTGCTTACGGTCCAGAGCAAATTTTAATTGCTTTAGCAGGTGTTGGAGCGATCGCCTATTGGTATTCCATTCCGATCGCTGTTGGGGTATTAGTATTATTGACAGCCCTTATTTTATCTTATCGTCAAATTATTTTTGCTTATCCGCATGGCGGGGGAGCGTATGTTGTATCAAAAGAAAATTTAGGGATGAATCCAGGCTTAATTGCTGGAGGATCTTTATTAGTTGACTATATTTTAACTGTTGCGGTAAGTGTGTCCGCGGGTACAGATGCAATTACTTCTGCGTTTCCTAGCTTACATGCACATAACGTAATTATTGCGGTTATATTTGTTATATTAATTACGATATTAAATTTAAGAGGAGTAACGGAATCAGCTTCCGTGCTAGCATATCCTGTTTATTTATTCGTTTTAGCACTATTTATATTAATTGGTGTGGGCATATATAATATTTTAACTGGTCATGTTTCACCTACTTTACATGCGCCGATTGGAACACCAGTTGCAGGAATTAGTTTATTTTTATTACTAAGAGCATTTGCATCAGGTAGTTCTGCTTTAACAGGTGTTGAAGCAATTTCAAATGCAATTCCGAACTTTAAAGATCCTGCGCCAAACAATGCTGCAAAAACATTGCTTGCAATGGGTGCATTACTTGCTGTGTTATTTTCAGGAATTGTATTTTTAGCTTATTATTACGGAGTGACTCCGAGTAAAGAAGTAACAGTTGTTTCTCAAATTGCTGAACAAACATTTGGACGTAATTTCATGTACTATTTCATACAAGGTACAACAGCTTTAATATTAATTCTCGCTGCTAATACAGGCTATTCTGCATTTCCTTTATTAGCGGTTAACCTTGCAAAAGATAAATTCATACCGAGAATGTTTACGATTAGAGGAGACCGTTTAGGTTACTCAAACGGTATTATTATACTTGGAGTTGCTTCGATTATTTTAATTGTAGCTTTCCAAGGACAAACAGAACATTTAATTCCACTATATGCAGTAGGTGTATTTATTCCATTTACACTTTCTCAAACAGGGATGGTATTAAAATGGCTTCGGGAAAAACCTGAAGGATGGGCTTTAAGATTAACGGTTAATTTAATTGGTGCAGTTATTAGTTTTATCGTAATGAGCATGTTCTTTTTAACTAAATTTGCACAAGTTTGGTCGATACTTATTTTCTTACCTGCAATCATATTCTTATTCCACAGAATTAAGAAGCACTATGATGCGGTAGGTGATCAGTTAAGTTTAAAAACTTGTGAACCACTTGTTCCGATTAAGGGAAATGTAATCGTCGTTCCGGTAGCTGGTATGACTCACGTAGTAGAAAATTCATTGAACTATGCTAAGGCTCTTTCGGCAGATCAAGTTATTGCTGTATATGTTGCTTTTGACAGGGAAGAGGAAAAGAAATTTGAAGAGAAATGGAAAAAGTGGCAACCTGAAGTTAGGCTTGTTACATTACATTCTCATTATAGAAGTATTATCCAGCCGCTAACGAAGTTCATCGATACAGTGCAATATAAGGCAAGTGAATCGAATTACCGCGTTACGGTCGTTATACCACAGTTCATTCCGAAAAAAGGTTGGCATAACATTCTTCATAATCAATCCAGTTTACTCATACGTGCGTATTTACTTTATAAAAGAAATGTTGTTATTACGACAGTTCCATATCATTTGAAAAAATAAGAAGATTTTTTAAGGATAGCTTCGTGAAAATGAAGCTATCCTTTTTGTGTATATGCTATGCATAATTGCATATGGGCTCGAAAATTATATTTATATAATTTTATCGGTTATTTTCAAGTAGTGTTTTCTGTTGTGATATGTAGATATTTCAATCTATAAAGTGAATCGGATTATATTTTGAAATAAGGACACGAAAGCTTGAAAATAAAGGGAATGAAAATACTTCTTTACGATATATAAACAGCTGTGTTTAAATGACCTTACAGTACAAAACATATATGAAAACAAAACGAAATTTCATATTTACGTATGTTGTTTAGTTTAAAATGAATAATATTTTTATGTAATATATTCACTGTGTGAATGTGGGGATTTCGATGAAATAGAAAATTTATACAATATTATTCATACTAAACACATATGAAAAATAATAAAATGTTTTGTGACGATAAGTAAGTACTGTAGCAATACGAGAGAGGTGGTTCGTACATGGATCGCGGTGAGAACGTTCTCTATTTTAACCATCTCAAATTATAGGTAAGAAAATAGAATAATAAAATGCGATAGTAATAGTTGCTAATACATAGGAGGAGTTAAAGTGAAAAAGACTTTAATTACAGGGTTATTGGTTACAGCAGTATCTACGAGTTGCTTCATTCCTGTAAGCGCTTACGCTAAGGAGGGGCAAACGGAAGTGAAAACAGTATATGCACAAAATGTAATTGCGCCAAATACATTATCCAATTCAATTAGAATGTTAGGATCACAATCACCGCTTATTCAAGCATACGGATTAGTTATTTTACAACAGCCAGATATTAAGGTAAATGCGATGAGTAGCTTAACGAATCATCAAAAGTTTGCAAAGGCGAATGTACGAGAATGGATTGATGAATATAATCCGAAGCTAATTGACTTAAATCAAGAGATGATGAGATACAGCACTAGATTTAATAGCTATTATAGTAAGCTCTATGAATTAGCAGGAAACGTAAATGAAGATCAGCAAGCAAAAGCAGATTTTATGAGTGCATATGGAAAATTACAATTGCAAGTACAAAGCATCCAAGAGAGTATGGAGCAAGATTTATTAGAGTTAAATCGATTTAAAACAGTATTAGACAAAGATAGTAACAACTTATCAATTAAAGCCGATGAAGCAATAAAAACACTGCAAGGATCAAGTGGAGATATTGTGAAATTAAGAGAAGATATTAAAAGAATTCAAGGTGAAATTCAAGCTGAATTAACTACTATTTTGAATAGACCTCAAGAAATCATTAAAGGTTCTATTAATATTGGTAAACAAGTATTTACAATCACAAATCAAACTGCACAAACGAAAACAATCGATTTTGTTTCTATCGGTACTTTAAGTAATGAAATTGTAAATGCTGCAGATAGTCAAACGAGGGAAGCAGCTCTTCGCATTCAACAAAAGCAAAAGGAGTTATTGCCACTTATTCAAAAGTTATCACAAACTGAAGCAGAGGCGACTCAAATTACATTCGTTGAAGATCAAGTAAATAGCTTTACAGAATTAATTGATCGCCAAATTACAACTTTAGAAACGTTATTAACGGATTGGAAAGTTTTAAATAATAATATGATTCAAATTCAAAAGAATGTCGAAGAAGGCACGTATACAGACAGTAGTTTACTTCAAAAACATTTCAATCAAATTAAAAAAGTAAGTGATGAAATGAATAAGCAAACAAATCAATTTGAAGATTACGTTACAAACGTTGAAGTACATTAAACAGAAAAATAATTAGCGATATAGGGAGAGAAGAAAAATGACAAAAAAACCTTATAAAGTAATGGCTCTATCAGCACTTATGGCAGTATTTGCAGCAGGAAATATTATGCCGGCTCATACGTATGCAGCTGAAAGTACAGTGAAACAAGCTCCAGTTCATGCGGTAGCAAAAGCTTATAATGACTATGAAGAATATTCATTAGGACCAGAAGGCCTAAAAGATGCAATGGAAAGAACAGGTTCAAATGCTTTAGTAATGGATCTGTACGCTTTAACAATTATTAAACAAGGTAATGTTAACTTTGGAAATGTATCGTCTGTTGATGCGGCTTTAAAAGGGAAAGTAATTCAGCACCAAGATACAGCTAGAGGAAATGCGAAGCAATGGTTAGATGTATTAAAACCACAGCTTATTTCAACGAATCAAAATATCATTAACTACAATACGAAATTCCAAAACTATTATGATACTTTAGTTGCTGCAGTTGATGCAAAGGATAAAGCGACTCTTACGAAAGGCTTAACTAGATTATCAAGTAGTATTAATGAAAATAAAGCGCAAGTGGATCAGTTAGTAGAAGACTTGAAGAAATTCCGAAATAAAATGACTTCGGATACGCAAAACTTCAAGGGTGATGCAAATCAAATTACATCTATATTAGCTAGTCAAGATGCAGGAATTCCGCTATTACAAAATCAAATTACAACGTACAATGAAGCAATTAGTAAATATAATGCAATTATTATCGGTTCATCTGTTGCGACAGCTCTAGGACCAATTGCAATTATTGGTGGTGCAGTAGTTATTGCTACGGGCGCAGGAACACCGCTAGGAGTAGCATTAATTGCAGGTGGTGCAGCAGCTGTAGGCGGTGGTACAGCTGGAATCGTATTAGCGAAGAAAGAGCTTGATAATGCACAAGCAGAAATTCAAAAGATAACAGGACAAGTTACAACTGCGCAATTAGAAGTAGCTGGATTAACGAACATTAAAACACAAACAGAGTATTTAACAAATACAATTGATACTGCAATTACAGCGTTACAAAATATTTCAAACCAATGGTACACAATGGGATCAAAATATAATTCTTTACTTCAAAATGTGGATTCAATTAGTCCAAACGACCTTGTTTTCATTAAAGAAGATTTAAACATTGCGAAAGATAGCTGGAAAAATATTAAAGACTATGCAGAAAAGATTTATGCTGAAGATATTAAAGTAGTAGATACGAAAAAAGCATAATTGAATACGAATCGTTAGAGCGTTAAGTGTTGATGAATGATTTGAAGCTCCTGTTCAGTTGTGAGCAGGAGCTTTTTATACTTTTATAAAGAAAATAGGTGAAAAGTATGCAGAAAAGATTTTATAAAAAATGTCTTTTAGCGGTAATGATTGCTGGGGTGGCAACGAGTAACGTATCTCCTTTACATCCTTTTGCAGCAGAACAAAATGTAAAGGTAATACAAGAAAATGTGAAAAACTATTCTCTTGGACCAGCTGGATTCCAAGATGTAATGGCACAAACGACATCGAGTATATTTGCAATGGATTCATATGCAAAATTAATTCAAAATCAACAAGAGACGGATTTAAGTAAAATAAGTTCGATTAATAGTGAATTTAAAGGGAATATGATTCAGCATCAAAGAGATGCAAAAATTAATGCAGCATATTGGT
Source organism: Bacillus cereus group sp. BfR-BA-01355 (assembly GCF_022663675.1). Taxonomy (NCBI): domain Bacteria; kingdom Bacillati; phylum Bacillota; class Bacilli; order Caryophanales; family Bacillaceae; genus Bacillus; species Bacillus cereus group sp. BfR-BA-01355. The sequence continues at coordinate 24,702 of NZ_JAKUFY010000027.1, read as the reverse complement.
TAAATAATATGAAGCCTCAAATTATGAAAACGGATCAAAATATTATAAATTACAATAATACTTTTCAATCGTATTATAACGACATGTTAATAGCGATTGATCAAAAGGATAGCGGAAAATTAAAAGCGGATTTAGAAAAGTTGTATGCGGATATTGTAAAGAATCAAAATGAGGTAGATGGATTATTAGGAAATTTGAAAGCTTTTCGCGATAGAATGGCGAAAGATACAAATAGTTTCAAAGAGGATACAAATCAGTTAACAGCGATATTGGCAAGTACGAATGCTGGTATTCCAGCTCTAGAGCAACAAATAAATACATATAACGATTCGATTAAAAAGAGTAATGATATGGTCATTGCTGGTGGCGTACTTTGCGTAGCGCTAATAACATGTCTTGCTGGCGGGCCGATGATTGCGGTTGCAAAAAAAGATATCGCAAATGCAGAAAGAGAGATAGCTAATTTAAAAGATAGAATTTCAGGAGCACAAGCAGAAATCGTAATTTTGACTGATGTAAAAAATAAAACAACAAACATGACGGAAACAATTGATGCAGCAATTACAGCACTACAAAACATATCAAACCAATGGTATACAGTAGGTGCAAAATATAATAATTTACTACAAAACGTAAAAGGAATTAGTCCGGAAGAGTTTACGTTTATAAAAGAAGATTTACATACAGCGAAAGATAGCTGGAAAGATGTAAAGGATTATACAGAAAAATTACATGAAGGTGTGGCAAAGTAAACAGTGGGCTAGTTCCGCTGTTTATTTTTATTCCGTTTTTTTGTGAGAGTTGAACTTGTAATTTTATATATAAGTTTTCATGTGTTTTATCCATGTGTGTATAAAAATCTTTTCGTTATCCCTTCCTTCGATAGAATCCATTTTCATATAGATTTTTTACTGAATTTTTTGAAAATTAAATTTTACGGCTTGATAATTCATTTAAAATGATTTAATTTTATATTAAATGATATGTTTATCTATCAAAATTACTTTGTAAAGAGAATGGAGTGATTGAGGATGTTAAACGCCACATTGAAAAGATTGGGAAGAAATGAGTGAGCTTTCACAATAAAGAACTCTATAACTTTATGTAGTGTTTGATGCCCTTTGATTAGATTTTTTAAAAAAACAAACCAATATTAATTGAATCAAAGTTTAGAAATTAAATATATGAGTAGTAGAAAAAAGCCATTAGTTGTTATCATGTCTTGATGAAAAACATAAAAAATAGGCAAGAAAAATTCTGAGAAAACCTGTTCAGAAAGTATGGTATGAAAGCAAGTTAGTGATGGGAATTCAAAACCAATTTGATAAAAGTGAGGTAAATAATATGACTTTTGAAGAAAAATTACAAGCATATGCAGAACTTACGGTGAAAATCGGTGTGAATATTCAACCAGGGCAATACTTATTAGTCAATACATCAGTGGATGCATTGGATTTCGCCCGTATAGTTGTGAAAGAGGCTTATAAGGCTGGGGCAGGGCGTGTTCATGTTAATTTTTCGGATGAAGAAATGGAACGTGCTTACTTTGATTATGCCTCAGATGAAGAATTTAATCGCTTCCCAGAGTGGATAGTCAAAATGAATGATGAGCTGATCGAACGTAAAGGAGCATTATTAATGATAGATGCTACAGATCCTGATAAATTTACAGGTATTTCATCTAATCGTCTAGCTACCTATCAAAAGGTAGCAGGAGCTGCTCTGAGCAACAATCGCAACGCCGTAATGAAGGATTCAGTAGCTTGGTCGATGGTAGCAGTTCCTTCACCAAAGTGGGCATCGAAGGTGTTCCCGGATTTAGCAGCTGAGGATCAAGTACCAGCATTATGGGAGGCTATTTTTAAAGCTGTTCGTATTGGTGAAGGCAGTGCTATTGAAAAATGGCGTGAACATGTAAAAAATTTAGAATCTCGTGCGGTCCTACTGAACAATAAAAAATATATAAAGCTTCACTATACAGCGCCAGGTACTGATTTAACAATTGCATTAGCACCACAGCATAAATGGATTACTGGAGGTGGTAAAACTCCTGATGATACTATCTTTATGGCTAATATGCCGACCGAAGAGGTTTATACGTTACCGATGAAACAAGGTGTAAATGGCTATGTAAGCAATACAAAACCATTAGTTTATCAAGGGAATATTATCGACGGCTTTAAACTGACATTTGAAGAAGGAAAAATTGTTAAAGCTGAAGCACAGGTAGGACATGATTTATTACAGGAGCTTATTAATGTGGATGAAGGCTCGTGCTATTTAGGTGAGATAGCACTTGTACCAAATGAATCACCAATTTCAGCATCGGGAATTTTATATTTTAATACATTGTTTGATGAAAATGCATCGAACCATTTAGCGATTGGTAAAGCTTATCCAACTTGCTTAGAGGATGGAAGAGATTTAGAAAACGATCAGCTTGAAATGTTAGGTGCAAATATTTCAGTAACACATGAGGATTTTATGATTGGCAGCAGTGAGATGGACATCGACGGTATTCTACCAGATGGAACTGTAGAACCAATTTTCCGTAAAGGTAGCTGGGCATTTTAAGTTTTTAATTTGAAGAAAGGAGTAGAGTGGATGAAACGGTTACTAAGCATAATTGGTGCAACTATATGGGGGGGGCATCTGCTTTTACTTAGGCTGAAAACTACCTCTTTAATTAGAAGTAAAATACATTCAAAGGAGATAGACCAATGAATTTCTGGGAAGTTGTTTTGATAGTTGTGAATTTTAGTCTATTGAGTTGGATACTGTTAATAGGCAGAGAAACGAAAAAGTGGTCTAAATTAGCTACTTTGATTGCCGTTGTAATGGTTACAGTTCAGTTATTGGCAGAAGGTTTTAGGTGGCAGATGATTCCGGCATATGTATCCCCAGTTATCTTAATTTTATGCTATTTATTAAATGGGCGGAAAAAGGGCTGTAGAAGTTGGGGTATATTCATAGTTAAGACCTCGTTGCTATGTATCTATTTGTCTGTAGCAGTGGCGCTACCCTTACTTATGCCAGTATTTTCATTTGAAGAACCAACCGGTCCACATAGGATCGGTACGAAGGTATATCATTGGATTGATCATCAGAGAAATGAACCATATTCGAAAAATCCAACCGATCGGCGCGAACTGATGGTGCAAATTTGGTATCCTACAGCTGAAAAAAGTAAGGGGGATCCAGAACCTTATATTCGTAACATAAATGAGCTTTCCAAGGGATTGGAAAAAACATTGTCCATTCCTGCATTTGCATTCAGCCACATGGAATTGGTAAAATCTCATTCGTTTATGGATTTACAACTCTCAGATTCAGAGAATCATTATCCCATATTACTTTTCTCTCATGGTTTTAATGGTTTTCGTAATCAAAACACGTTTCAAGTTGAGGAGTTGGCTAGTCAAGGATATATTGTTCTAAGTATCGATCATACCTTTGATGCTGCAGCTACCGTCTTTCCAGGTGGTCGAACTGCTTACGTACAGCCCATCAATTTAACTGATGAAGGGGATAGCCACATAAAATTATGGGAGGAAGATGTCAGCTTTGTCCTTAATCAGATAGAGAAACTTAATCAAAACGATGAGACCGGCTTCTTTACAGGAAGAATGGATACTTCGCGAATTGGAATGTTTGGTCACTCTTACGGTGGAGCTACCGCAGCACAAATACTTGCAAAAGATTCTCGTGTCAAAGCAGCTATCAATATGGATGGTACATTGTATGGAGAAATTTTTCCTGAAAGTGGAATTGGAAAACCATTTCTACTCATGAGTGCAGAAGAGCTTGATGAAGCAGATCCCTATGAAGTGAGGGAGCGATATGGACGTGGGTTAGCTGGTGGTGGTATGTCAATGGTCATACCTCATACGGATCATACAAGCCTCACTGATTTACATTTGTTCTCCCCTCTGTTGCAGAGCCCAGGTGAAAATCCAAAGGAAGTTCATCGTATTATCAACGAATTCAGCCTGGCATTTTTTGACCAGTATGTAAAACAGAAGGATGACGGCTCAACCCTTAAAAGGCTGATGACCAAATACCCGGAAGTGAATTTTAAAGTAAACCGATAACTTTATGCAGAAAGAAGCTTCATTATAAAACATTCAGTAATTAAATGAAGTGCAACCGGATTTAATAAAAGTAGAAAAATTACTATAAGTATTAATGCGTCATGAAAAATAGTTTAAAAAACCTAGATAAGGTAATCAATTTCTCTACTAAGAAAGCGATTCGAACCATTTCCTTTGGTTCTTGTATTTATTACATTAAATAATTTAATTTCTTCATCGTTATCTAAATAATGAAATGCTAAAAATGAAACATTCAAAGTACTATCAGTTTCAGTAATATAATTCTTTTTGAAAAGCTACATTCAGCATCTGGACACTTTATTTGAGATTGTTTATTATAATATCAAATGATATATTTTTCTATCAAAAATGACGAATTTATACAGAAAAAGGGAGAGATTGACGATGAAGAAAGACTTGTCAGCGTTGAAGGAAGCGAGATTTAATGCAATTCTTGATTCGGCTACTATATTGCTTGTTGAAAATCCTACTGCTTCGATGAATGAAATTGCGGAATATGCGGGAATTGGAATTGCTACACTCCATCGCTACGTCGAAAGCAGGGAGAAATTGATGCTGTTCTTAGGCCATCGGGCTATACAACTGGTAAGTGATACTGTAAACCAGATTCCACTGGATGAGGAAAGAAGCGAAAACTATATCCCGGAACTCATTGAAGCGTTAATCCCTTTAGGTGACAAAATCTATTTTCTAGGTCATGATGCATCTGTATTTAACAACAAAGAATTAGGTGAAGCAGAAGAGAAGCTGAGGGAACCCTTACGACGCGTTATTGAGCTGTTACAACAAAGAGGTTATTTTCAGCAAACGGTTAGCAGCGAATGGATTTTGAATACGCTTTATGCTCTGCTTTTCCATACTTGGGAACAGGTACATGAAGGAAATGTGGCTAAAAAATCTGCTGCAGAGCTTGTTTTAAATACATTTTATTATGGTTTTAAAGCTAAGGATGATTTGAGAGGTAAGTGAACTGATTCAAATCCATGATAATTAATATCAATAATACAGAAAGCGAAAAGGAGGACTGGGAAATGAATCAAATCTCTATTGTAAAGGCTGTTCATCAATCCATGGTCGGCGCCCAGTTAAATGTAATGGCATTGGAATACATGGCGTTTCCACTTGCAGGATCTGAGGAGAAGAACACAGTCGAAGGGACATTTTGTAAGCTCTGGCGGCAGGAGAACAACCGTTTTAGTCATCAATACGCTTATGAAGCTCAAATGGACGGGAAAACTTTAGGGATGATTACTTGCTATCCCATACCCGTTTTAAACCGTCTTGCCTGGTCCACTTTTAAACAGCTGCTTTCATTCCGAAAGCTGGGTTTTGTTATTTATAACATTTTGAATATCAAAATGCTTTATTCCATGTTTACCTTGAAGGAGGGAGAAGATGACGAGTTTCACATCGGAACAATTGCCTTATTGCCCGAAAGTCGAGGACTAGGGATAGGTACCAGACTACTTAAGTTTGCCGAGGAACAAGCTTCCCTGCAAGGCTTTGCCAAATGCTCTCTGACGGTAAAGAAAGAGAATCAACTTGCCATTAAATTGTATCAGAGGATAGGCTACCAGATTACAGGCGAAATTAATAAACCAAAGTTATCGTTGTACAGAATGGTCAAAAACGTAGAATCTTACAACCGTTTATAAAAAATTTGTACCGTATCAGGGTACCGCCACATACATATCAACCGAAATATTCTGAATTATCAACAAAATAAAAATGAACTTTTTGTTACAAGTTAATACAAAATTTCGTTCTGGAGGCACTAAAAAATTTTAGCTTGATAGTGATGGGATGGGGCCTCTATATAAAAAAACACAGTTTACACTCAAACTGTGTTTTTCGACGTACAATGATTTATCAACATCTCTTATTATTCTTTAAAATCTGCAACAGAACCAGGATTTCCCCTCAAAGTATAAATTCCAAGGGGAACCGTTTTTTTTATTTACTTATATACGTACAGCTGTACCACTGACAGCAACCATTAACATTCCATCACGAACAACTTCGTAATCTACGTCAATACCAACGATAGCGTTCGCACCTTTTTCTTTTGCAAGTTCTTTCATTTCGCCCATTGCAATATCACGAGCGTCTTTTAGCTTACTTTCATAAGCACCAACACGGCCACCGACAACATCACGAACGGAAGCGAATACATCGCGGACAATATTTGCACCCATAATAGCTTCACCATTTACAATATCAATATACTCAATAATCTCTTTACCTTGAATTCCAGAAGTTGTTGTTACAATCATGACTGACACTCTCCTAATATCTTATAATTTTTGATTAGCTTTCTTATGCCATAGAAAAAGTATTTTTGGCACCAGAAACAAGTCTAGTTTCTTACAGAATGAAACCAAGGCAATTGTTTAACATGTGTATCGCTATAAGATATGCAATGGATCTTTTAGAAATAAGATAAGCCGCAGTAAGTATCAACGATCCAGGTAAATAAATAGCAATATCCGAAAGTTGGTTCGTATGAAGAAGTGTAAAAATCATAATCGAAATGATAGATGCAATAGCAGTACCAATATGGTAAGAAAAACGATTTATTAATATGTGACGAAACACAATTTCTTCAAGTATTGGACCCAGAATACCAAATACAAGCAATGTAAATACAAGAGGTACCTCCGCACCCGTTTCAAGGAGCTGCTCTTGGTTCTCTGGTTGACCAGTTGCTAGAAAACGCATAACACACTGTTCCACAATTACCGTAAATAAAACTACCATAGGAATACTTACTATTTTCAAAATTGTCTTCTCTTTAAAATAAGTAAAACTTTCAATAATTTCTTTCCTAAAGAAAATGATTCCTACAATAGCAGGTACAGTAAAACCGATGGCACTAAGAACAAATTCTGATTCAACTAAATTGACATTAGCTAAAAGTGATATGCCAAATAATATGTACAAGCCAATTTGAAATGGTACAAACATTGTAAAGATTATGAGCATAATGATTTCTTTTTTATTCATTTTTATAAAGTTCACTGTATTGCCCCCATAATTAAATTACCTATAATTTTTGATTTTTCTCTCTGCATAACGTTCTCCTTCTAAATATATTTATATAAGATTATAAACCGGACGGTTCGGTCCGGAACCTAATGATACTATAAGTTTCTAGTTTTTTAAACCCTTTTTATAAAGTATTAACAAAATCCAAATGGAAAAAAGCAAATATATTTATATCTCAGTTTCTTTGGTACAATTTAATTCCAGTAATCATTAATGATTACCCTTTTATAGAATGAAGTGAAAGTGGGGATAGTTCAAACACTTTAGCTAAACATATTAATCAAAATTATATATAATAATCATATGTCTATACGTTAAATTTAACTATATATTTTTACACCTACTACGAAGTTAGGTGAAATTAGTTGTATAACATGACTGAATTAAATAATTGGTCATGTTAATTTTGACAGAAAATTCATTTGAATGATATAGATAATACAATTTGATTAATCTCTTTTCAAACTGTATTGTTTGAGGTTCACATAATATAGGGGTTGATAAGATATTTTCGCTCCAAACTTCTTTATACTTACAAAAAAATTCAAGAAAATAGATGGTAAATATCACCTGGAATATTAAGCTCGTTTTTATTAGGAGGATTACAAAGCATGACTAAAGTTGATAAGGTTAAAGAAAAAATTATTGAAACATCTTTATATTTATTTAATACTAATGGGATAACTCGCACATCCATCCAGGATATAATGACAGCTACTGAACTACCTAAAGGATCTATTTATCGTAGATTCAAAAGTAAAGAAGAAATTGTCCTTGCTGCCTACGACAAAAGTGGTGAGATTATGTGGAGTCATTTTCATAAAGCAATGGAAAATAAAAAGACAGCAATCGATAAAATCCTTGCAATTTTCCTTGTATATCAAGATGCAGCTAATAATCCTCCTATTGCTGGAGGCTGTCCATTACTTAATAGCGCAATTGAAAGTACTGGAGTATTTCCAGAATTACAAAAAGCAGCAGCAAAAGGTTATGATGATACAGTAATGTTAATGGCTTCTCTCATAAAAGAAGGAATAGAGAAACAAGAACTTAAAGAAGATATAGAGGTTATATCACTTGCTTCCTTTCTTGCATCTTCAATGGAGGGGGCTATTATGGCAAGTCGAGTATCTAACGATAATATACACCATCATTATTTTATTGAACAAATAAAACATCATCTTTTCACTTATTCTAAATAAGTGGGAACTTGCATTGTTTTCATCCAATTTTTATAAAATTAAATTGAATACATACCCCTTATAACCAGTATCTTCTGTTTATAAGGGGTATTTGAATAGTTTTTAGACGATGGTTTATGTTTCTTATTGAACGGTTTCATTGTATATAATAAGTGGAATAAAAGTTCAGTTAGATAAAATTCGGTAGTCGAATTTTTTTGCATAAAGCTGTATAATGCTTGTAACGAAAGGGAAATACAGGAAGGGATTTGTAATGAGTTACTATGGAAAAAGATAAACAACAATTAAGCGTTGAAGTTGCAAGATTATATTATCAATCAGATTATAGTCAGCAAGAAATTGCTAACAAATTAAATATTTCAAGACCGACGATTTCTAGATTGTTAAAGTACGCGAAAGAAAAAGGGTTTGTTCAAATTAGCATCGCCGATCCATTTGCGGATTTAGATAACGTTGGGAATTTACTAAAAGAAAAGTACAACTTGTTAGAGGCACATGTTGTGTTTTCTCCAGTGCCAGAATATGCAACGATTACAGAGTATATTAGTAAATATGCAGCTGAGTATATGGAAAAGACGGTTAAAAATGGTGATATCGTTGGTGTAAGCTGGGGAATGACAATGTATGAAATCGCTAGAAAAATCGTACCGCAACATGTAAAAGGGATAGAGGTTGTCCAGCTAAAAGGTGGCATTAGTCACTCGAGTGTAAATACATATGCGAATGAGACGATAGCTTTATTTGCAGATGCTTTTCAAACGACGCCAAGAAATCTACCTCTTCCAGTTATATTTGATAATGCAGTGACAAAAGAATTAGTAGAGCAGGATCGACATATTCATCACATTATCGAAATGGGGAAGCAAGCGAATATTGCAATTTTTACTGTAGGAACAGTGCGAGATGAAGCGCTATTATTCCGATTAGGTTATTTCGATAAGGAGGAAACAAGTTTACTCAAAAAACAATCGGTCGGTGACATTTGTTCACGTTTCTTTGATGGAGACGGAAATATTAGTAGTGAAGAAATTAATAAGCGGACCATTGGAATTGAGTTAGAGGAACTGAAATTAAAGAAACGCTCTATTTTAGTTGCAGGTGGTAATAGAAAAATAAAAGCAATTGATGGTGCGTTACGTGGCGGGTATGCAAATGTATTAATTATCGATCAGCATACAGCAAAAGAATTGTTACATTATCAAAAAGATTAGAAATAAAAGGCGTTCTCAAAATGTTAATTTTGAGAACGCCTTTTATTTTGTTATGTATGAATGATAGGTGTTTTTTTGAACACAAATTGCCTTTTTAAAAATAATTATGGATATGGAGATACATACTACCATTGTTAATATAAAAGTTTTGATTTTAAATAGGAAGTGTTTCTTAGTTAGAATGCGCTTTATTTACTACAAGAAAATTCCTTTTAAAAAAGAATGAACAAAATTTCAAAAGTGTATTTACATTTGTTCAACTAAGAGTTAGAATGAAGTTGTTAAAAGATATGAGGAGTGAAGATAATGAACATTGCAAAGTTAATTGACCATACAATTTTAAAAGCTAATACTACTAAAGAAGATGTTATGAAAGTAATCGAAGAAGCAAAGGAATATAAATTCGCTTCTGTTTGTATTAACCCAACATGGGTAAAATTAGCGGCTGATGAACTAGCTGGACATGATGTAGACGTTTGTACTGTAATCGGTTTCCCATTAGGAGCAAGCACTACTGAAACAAAAGCATTTGAAACAAAAGATGCTATCGCAAAAGGTGCAACTGAAGTTGATATGGTAATCAACGTAGGCGCTTTAAAAGATGGCGACAACGAACTTGTTGAAAAAGATATTTATGAAGTAGTACAAGCAGCAAAAGGAAAAGCTCTTGTAAAAGTAATCATTGAAACTTGCCTATTAACAGATGAAGAAAAAGTACGCGCTTGTGAATTATCAGTAAAAGCTGGTGCTGACTTCGTAAAAACTTCAACTGGATTCTCAACTGGCGGAGCAACTGCTGAAGATATCGCATTAATGCGTAAAACAGTAGGACCAAACGTTGGTGTAAAAGCATCTGGCGGTGTTCGTACACGTGAAGATGCAGATAAAATGGTAGCTGCTGGAGCTTCTCGCGTTGGAGCAAGTGCTAGTGTTGCAATCGTATTAAATGATGCAAAAGGTGCTACAGATAACTACTAATCGATAAAAGGTTAAAGCAATAGATATACGTTTAAAGTATATCTATTGCTTTAACAATTGAAAAAAATGTAAGCGGATACGAATGGGAGGGAACGCCTTATGAAATACTTAATCGGTGTTTTTGGCCTCGTATTGATTTTAGGTATCGCTTGGCTTGCTAGTAATGATAGAAAGAAAGTCAAATATCGTCCAATCATAACGATGGTTATATTACAATTCATTTTGGGGTTTCTATTATTAAATACAAGTATAGGGAATATATTAATTAGCGGAATAGCAGATGGTTTTGGAGAGTTATTAAAATATGCCGCTGACGGTGTGAATTTCGTATTTGGTGGATTAGTAAATCAAAAAGAGTTTTCGTTCTTTTTAAGTGTATTAATGCCAATCGTATTTATATCAGCCTTAATCGGTATTTTGCAACATATTAAAGTATTACCTATTATTGTGAAATCTATCGGTCTAGCATTAAGTAAAGTAAATGGAATGGGGAAACTAGAATCATATAACGCTGTTGCTTCTGCGATTTTAGGACAATCTGAAGTGTTTATTTCAGTTAAGAAACAACTAGGGTTATTGCCAGAGAAAAGAATGTATACATTATGTGCATCAGCAATGTCTACCGTTTCTATGTCTATCGTTGGATCATATATGGTTTTATTAAAACCACAATATGTTGTAACCGCTTTAGTACTTAACTTATTCGGTGGCTTCATCATTGCTTCTATCATTAACCCGTATGAGGTTACTGAGGAAGAAGATATGTTAGAAGTACAAGAAGAAGAGAAGAAGACCTTCTTTGAAGTATTAGGCGAATACATTATTGATGGATTTAAAGTTGCGATTACAGTAGCAGCTATGTTAATTGGTTTCGTAGCTCTTATCGCATTCATTAATGCAGTATTTAAAGGTGTAATCGGTATTTCATTCCAAGAAATTCTTGGTTATGTATTTGCACCATTTGCATTTATTATGGGTGTTCCATGGCATGAAGCAGTTAATGCCGGAAATATTATGGCAACAAAATTAGTATCAAATGAATTTGTCGCAATGACAGATTTAGCACAAGGAAACTTTAATTTCTCAGATAGAACGACAGCAATTATATCTGTATTCTTAGTTTCATTTGCAAACTTCTCTTCAATTGGAATTATTGCAGGTGCAGTTAAGAGCTTAAATGAAAAGCAAGGGAATGTAGTCGCAAGATTTGGTTTGAAATTACTATTCGGTGCAACGTTAGTAAGTTTCTTATCAGCAACAATCGTTGGCTTATTATTTTAATAGATTCATATAATATAAAAAGGAATGGTGATTGTAATGAGAATGGTAGATATTATCGCAAAAAAACGTGACGGCAAAGAACTAACGACTGAAGAAATCAAATTCTTTATTAATGGATATACAGACGGAAGTATTCCTGATTATCAAGTGAGTGCACTTGCAATGGCAATCTTCTTTAAAGATATGACAGATCGCGAACGTGCAGATTTAACGATGGCGATGGTTGAGTCTGGAGAAACGATCGACTTATCAGCAATTGAAGGAATTAAAGTAGACAAACATTCAACTGGCGGTGTTGGTGATACAACAACTTTAGTATTAGGACCATTAGTTGCAGCTTTAGATGTACCAGTAGCAAAAATGTCTGGTCGTGGTTTAGGACATACTGGCGGAACAATTGATAAATTAGAGGCGGTAGAAGGATTCCACGTTGAAATTACGAAAGAGCAGTTCATCGATATTGTAAACCGTGACAAAGTAGCTGTTATTGGACAAACAGGAAACTTAACACCTGCAGATAAAAAGATTTATGCATTACGTGACGTAACAGGAACTGTTAACTCAATTCCTTTAATCGCAAGTTCAATTATGAGTAAAAAAATTGCAGCTGGTGCTGATGCAATCGTACTTGATGTAAAAACAGGTGCAGGTGCATTCATGAAGACAGAAGAAGATGCAAAAGAATTAGCACATGCAATGGTACGTATCGGAAATAATGTAGGACGTCAAACAATGGCAGTTATTTCAGATATGTCACAACCTCTTGGATTTGCGATTGGTAATGCTCTAGAAGTAAAAGAAGCGATTGATACGTTAAAAGGTGAAGGTCCAGAAGATTTAACAGAATTAGTACTTGTATTAGGAAGTCAAATGGTCGTACTTGCGAAAAAAGCAAATACGTTAGAAGAAGCTCGTGAAATGCTAATTGAAGTGATGAAAAACGGAAAAGCAACTGAGAAATTTAAAGAGTTCTTAAGCAATCAAGGCGGAGATAGCTCAATTCTAGACAATCCAGAAAAAATGCCACAAGCGAAGTATGTAATTGATGTACCTGCAAAAACTTCAGGTGTTATTTCTAACATTGTTGCAGATGAAATCGGTATCGCAGCTATGTTACTTGGTGCTGGCCGCGCAACAAAAGAAGATGAAATTGATTTAGCAGTAGGTTTAATGTTACGCAAAAAAGTTGGCGATGCAGTAAAAGAAGGCGAGCCATTCGTAACAATCTACGCAAACCGTGAAAATGTAGAAGATGTAAAAGCAAAAATTTATGAGAACATCTCTATCGCTGAAACAGCAGTGGCTCCTAAATTAGTTTATACAGTTATTACTGACTAATTATCATTTCATTTACTTTGAGGGGGAAATAATATGGATAAGAAAAAATATATTGAAGAAGCAAACAACATGTTATCGAAAGCGTATATTCCGTATTCTAAATTTCCTGTTGGCGCAGCGTTAGTTACGAAAGAAGGGATAATCTATACTGGTTGTAATATAGAAAATGCTTCTTATGGTTTATGTAACTGTGCAGAAAGAACAGCAATATTTAAAGCAGTATCAGAAGGTGAGCGTGATTTTAGTTACTTAGTTATTACAGGGGAAACTGATGGACCGATTTCACCATGTGGTGCGTGTAGACAAGTAATTGCTGAATTCTGTGATCCGAAAATGCCTGTATTACTAACGAATGTAAAAGGCGATGAAAAAGAAGTGACTGTTGAGCAATTACTTCCAGGTGCTTTCACAATTGATGATTTAAAATAAATTAAAAAGCCATTTTGCAATTAATAATTGCAGAATGGCTTTTTTGTTCATATTCCGTTCATAAACTTTGCGTAAAATGATTGCAGCGAATATGGAAATTTTACAGCAGGAGGAATATAATGAAGGAATTATATAATATGGAATGTATTTCCTTATTAGTTTATGATTTTACTCAAAAACTTCATTTAAATAGATAGGAGTGGAAAGTATGATAGCACTTTTATCAAGTGTCATAGCGTTTTGTATGGCTGTTGGGGTAATGTTTCTACGTTTTAAAGCAGCGAAAAAGCCGGTAACGAAAAAGAAAATTATATTGCCACCAATTTTTATGAGTACAGGCGCGATGATGTACTTTTTACCAGAGTTTAGATTAACATCGTTAGAAATAGTCGAGGCAATTAGTATAGGGCTTATTTTCTCTATTTTTCTTATTAAAACAACTAAGTTCGAAATAAAAGGTGAACATATATTTATGAAACCGTCAAAAGCATTCATATTCATTTTAGTAGGCTTATTAGCTGTACGCGTGGCATTAAAGTCATATTTAAGCCAATCAATTGATTTGGCAGAGTTAAGCGGAATGTTTTTTTTACTTGCATTTGCGATGATTGTGTCGTGGAGAATTGCGATGTATCGCTCGTTTACTAAATTAGAAAAGACAATAAACAGAGCTGGAATTTCTATATAGGAATTCCAGCTCTGTTTATGTTTTATTGAAATTCTTTAGCGCGGAACTCATTTGCTTAATTTTAAACGTATTTGAGCATCTTGTAATGCAATTGGTGTAACGTTAAGACCATTAGGATCAACAATTTTTGTATTTAATAAAATGGAATCTAGGCTGCCGCGAAATGTTTCTGTATAGTTTTGACGTAACATTTGTTGTTCTTGTTTTTCATCAACTGTTAATTCAGATGTTCTTTCTTTTTTTGATAATTCATTAATACGGAATAAAATGTTTTGCATTTTGTTCACCTCTTATTTAAATTTAAATTAGTAACTTACTAATTTATAGTTATTGTAACTTGTTTAGTTTTCTGTGTCAATACTATCTAAAATTTAGTTAAAAATTGACGAAAAATTATAACAATAATAGAATGAAGTGTATTGAATAATTAGTTTCACAATTATACATAAAACGCTAGGGGGATTATTATGAAATCAACATTTTTTGCTCAAAATAGAGAACGATTAGCAAACACATTACCAGAGGAATCCATTACGATTTTATTTGCTGGACAAGCACCTCATATGTCAGCCGATGCACATTATAAATTTGTACCGAATCGTAATTTTTACTACTTAACGGGAATCGGTGAACCAAATGTTATTTTTATGCTGACAAAGTTTGGGAATAGTGTAGAAGAGACACTTTTCATTGAAAAATCAGATCCAGTAATGGAAAAATGGGTTGGGAAAACAGTTTCTAGCGAAGAAGCAGAGGGAATTTCAGGTATAAAGAAAGTTGTATATTTAGATAGCTTTGAAAAGACAATGTCAAATATACTTTTTACAGAAAATGCGAAGCATCTATATTTAGATATAGAAAGTCGTGAGTGGAATGGTACGGAGACAAAAACATTAGCATTTGCTAAACATGTAAGAGAAAAATACCCACACGTAACAATTGGTAATGTATATCCGAACATTTGTGAATTACGAGTATTTAAAACAGAAGAAGAAATTGAAATTATTAAAGAAGCGATTGCTATAACGAAAGACGGTATTTACAACGTACTTAAGCATGCAAAAGCAGGCATGATGGAGTATGAATTAGAAGCACAATTTGATTTTACACTGAAATCATCTGGCATTAAGCACCATGCGTTCAATACAATTTTGGCAAGTGGGAAAAATGCTACAGTTCTTCATTATGAAGATAATGATGCACAAATTCAAAATGGTGATTTAGTATTGCTAGATTTAGGCGCTCAAAAAGACTACTATAACGCTGATATTAGTTATACATTCCCGGCAAATGGAACATTCTCTAGTCGCCAAAAACAAATTTATAATATTGTATTAAAAGCATTAAAAGAAACAACAGAGATTATTAAGCCAGGATTAAAGTTCGCTGCATTAAATGAGCATACAAAAAAGGTACTGGCAGAAGAGTGTAAAGCAATTGGTTTAATTCAAGAAGATGAAGAGTTATCAAAATACTATTATCATGGTGTCAGCCATTTCCTTGGTTTAGATACACATGATGTAGGAACATATAAAGATAGAGTGTTAGAAGAAGGTATGGTTATTACGATAGAACCAGGTCTTTATATTGAGGAAGAGTCAATTGGTATTCGAATAGAAGATGATATTCTTGTAACGAAAGACGGGTATGAAAACTTGTCAAAAGATATCATTAGAGAAGTTGAAGAAATTGAAGAATTTATGAGTAAACATAATGTAAATGTAAAAGAAGATGAAGTTGTTACGAAATAATGATCGGGAAAGACGCTCAAGTTTGAGCGTCTTTTTATTTTGTTCATTTTAAACTTCCATATTTTTTCGAAAAGCATCTTTTGTTTATAAATCTGATGATGTTCCAAAACCAAACATTCCTAATAAGACAGGATAATGTGAAGCAGTTATCCTGTGGATAGCTGCGTATTCATTTTCGTTGCAAGTATCAATGTACATGTTGATCATACCCGGATGAAGGTGAGGGAGTATGATCTGGGAATGTCGCGAATACGGCAACGATAATTACTACACTAATTGAAAGTAATAGCAAAAAACGCTGTTGGATAAAAGTAGAAAAGTTCTCCGATAACAATTGAATCACACAGGACATAGTAATCGTTATAGTAAGTAAAAGGCTAATGAACAATATACTATGAGCTTGTTGAGCATTTAACATTTCTGTAATCATTGCTCCCATCATACTTGCCATTAATCCAGAGAACATTCCTTCTAAAGCAGTATATAGGTGAAAACGTAGACCAACTAAAAAACCGATAAAACCACTAATTAAAATAGCAAGCAAAGTAGAATATAGTAATTCCCCCTTAAAGAGAATGCCTAAATAAAAACCAATACTTAAACCGATACTCATACTAAAAGACATAATAAATACCATATACTCCATTAGGGTACTCTTACGTTTAGAAATATTGGATGCAATAAGAATTGAGGTACAGCAAAGTGTTAAGGTAGTTAACGTATAAGCAAACATTATGATACCTCCTTGTCCTATCGTTCATTTCATCATATGTTTATATGGACAGTTCTTATGCTTATTTATATCTGCAAATTATCTGCACAATTTCATAAAGGTAAGCAAGAAGGCTTGTGATTTTTTGGGGACGGCTTTTTAATTATGAGCATGTGAATGTAAGAGTTAAATGAAGAGTTTCTATTGTGAAGCCATAAAGAATAAGCGTATAATATTATAGGTCTCACATTTGCGAGACAAACCGCGAATGATAAATAAGATTGTTGTTTTATCATCGCTTCTAAACATATAGACAATGAAAGTAACACTGGAATACAGATAGGGAGTTATAAAATGAAATTAATTATTGCCGAGAAACCAGATCAAGGTTTGGCTCTTGTTTCACAGTTTAAATATCGCCGGAAAGATGGATATTTAGAAGTAGAAGCGAATGAGTTATTTCCAAATGGAGCGTACTGTACATGGGCAATTGGTCATTTGACGCAGTTATGTAATCCAGAGCATTATCACGCAGAGTGGAAAAAATGGTCACTTAATACGTTACCGATGATTCCAGAGCGTTTTCAATTTGAAGTAACAAAGTCAAAGTATAAGCAATTTAACGTTGTGAAACAGCTGTTACATAATCCACAGGTAACAGAAATCATTCACGCAGGAGATGCTGGGCGTGAAGGGGAACTGATCGTACGAAATATTATTAATCTTTGTAACGTGCAAAAGCCGATGAAGCGTCTATGGATTTCGTCTTTAACGAAGCAAGCTATTTATCAAGGGTTTAAAAATTTACTTGACGAATCAGATACAATTAATACGTATTACGAAGCATACACAAGATCTTGTGCTGACTGGGTTGTTGGTATGAATGCATCACGTGTGTTTAGTATTTTGCTAAAGAAAAAAGGAATGAATGATGTATTTTCTGCTGGTCGTGTCCAAACACCAACGTTAGCATTGATTGTAAAGCGTGAGAAAGAAATTGAAAACTTTAAGTCAGAGCCTTTCTGGGAAGTGTTTGCAACCTTTAATATAGAAGGGAAGAAATATGACGGGAAATGGGAAAAGGATAATGAATCCCGCTTAAAAGACCCTGATATGGCGAATAAAATTGCGGCATTTTGCCAAGGGAAGCCGGCCGTTGTGAAGGAAATGAAAACGGAGCGTAAAGAGTTTCAGCCGCCGCTTTTATTTAACTTATCATCACTGCAAGCAACGGCAAATAAAGCCTTTAAGTTTTCACCGAAAAAGACGCTTGATATAACGCAAGCACTATATCAAAAAGGGATTGTTTCTTATCCACGTTCTGATTCTAACTATGTTACACAAGGAGAAGCAGCAACATTCCCTGATATTTTACAGAAGTTAAGTCAGTTTGATGAATATAAAGGTTTATTACCAGCTCCGATTGAATCTATTATGAACAACAAGCGTTATGTAAATGAAAAGAAAGTGACAGATCACTACGCCATTATTCCGACAGAGCAAGTTACAAACCCAAGTAGATTATCAGGTGATGAAAAGAAAATTTACGATATGATCGTCAGAAGGCTTATTGCAGCTCATTATGAAGTTGCAATCTTTGACTATACTACAATTATTACGCTTGTAGATGAACGCGCTGAATTCATTTCAAAAGGAAAACAGCAAATTCAAGAAGGTTGGCGTAAAGTTATTTTCCAAGACGATAAAGATGACGAAACCATTCTTCCAATTGTAGCTGAAGGTGAAGAAGGAAAAGTTGTAAAGGTGAAAGTGAAAGAAGGAAAAACACAGCCACCGAAGCGCTATACAGAAGGACAACTTATTACGTTAATGAAAACAGCTGGTAAGTATTTAGAGAATGAAGAGCTAGAGAAGGTATTGAAGAAAACAGAAGGTTTAGGTACGGAAGCGACTCGCGCGGGTATTATTACGATGCTGAAAGACCGTAAATATATAGATGTAAAGAAAAACCAAGTGTATGCGACTGATAAAGGAAAAGTATTAATTACAGCAATCGGTGATAAAATACTAGCTTCACCGGAAATGACTGCGAAATGGGAACAACGTCTTGCGGAAATTGGTGAAGGTACAGCTTCTCCTGCTACATTTATGGAACAAACGAAAAAGCTATCAGCTAAAATTATAGAAGATGCGGTTGAAATGTCTGAGAAGTGGGATTTCACTGGACTACATGTTGAATCGATTGAACGAAAAGGATCGAAATTTACAACGGGTAAAAAGGTTGGTAGCTGTAAAAAATGTGATGGCGATGTAATTGATAAGTCAACGTTTTACGGTTGTTCTAACTATAATACAACGCAATGTGATTTCACCATTTCAAAGAAGATATTAAGTAAAACAATTTCGCAAAAGAATATGACAAAGCTATTAAAAGGTGAAAAAACGGATTTAATTAAAGGTTTTAAAAAGGGCGAGAAAACATTTGATGCGAAGTTAGAGTGGAAAGATAATAAGATTAATTTTGTGTTTGAGAATTAAGTGGTTTCAATAAATAAAAGGTTAAGTTTGAAAAAGCATGACGATTTTATGTCATGCTTTTTTATTTTATATGCTAATGATAAAAAATATTTGAAAAGATAGTATTTAAATAGGACGTTTATATTATCTTTAGCGTTTTTTTATATAAAAGGAAAAAGTAATTAAGAGAAACTGAGAGTAGTTTATAAAGATGTTTGTGGGAATATGCAATAAAAATATTATATTAAATAATAAAAATTTATTGTAAAACGATAAAAAATATATTAAAATCAAAAACAGAATAAATAAGTGTGATGCTTTTTATTGAAAAGGTAACAACGTTATTTTTAAAATTAGAGGAGGTATAAATATGGACATTAACAATTTGATTATTGAAAATATGGATAACCCTCATGAGTTGGAGAGAATGTATAGAAAAGATCCGAAAGCTTTTAAAAAGTCATTCTCACAAGCATGGGATAAAAATCCTGATTCTCAGGTGCTAGGTGCTTGGTATGAAAGGTTGCATTTCAAGGAGACGGCAAATAAAGAAAAAATATCACTGTTTCAAAAAGGTTTCTTATTCATGGGCATGTTAGCAATTCTAGCTGGGCTAAGCACCAGAATCATTTTCCACTTTGTCGAACAGGAAGCAATTGCTCCAATTAACTTGGCTTTTGGTGTAATTCCCTTTATTGCTGCTTATTTTATTTACAATAATACTCCGAAAAAAAGTATTATTTATTTTCTTGCAGCGTTGTTCCTAATTGCCGGGTTGTATCTTAATACGTTGCCATTAAATTATAAAGACAGCAGTATCCTTGCGTATTTACATCTTCCTATATTGTTATGGGTCTTATTGGGACTTGCGTTTACGGGAAATGAATATTCAAAAGGCAGTACAAGGTTAGCTTATATTAAATTTAATTTAGAATATTGTCTTCTCTACGCGAGCATGGCAGTGAGCGGAATGATACTAGCAGTATTCACTATGAAGTTATTTAGCTTCGTTGACTTGGATATAGGAGAATTCTATTTTAGTAATGTTGTTTTATTTGGAGCTGCCGCTCTCGCTGTAGTGGCTACATACTTAGTATCAATGAACCTTAAACTTGCTAAAAATATTACACCATATATAGCTAAAATTTTTAGTCCTCTCGTCCTGATCACGTTGCTTATCTATCTTATAACGGTAATTTGGGTCGGGAAAAATCCGTTCTTGGATCGCAATTTCCTAATGGCCTTCAATGGAATACTCCTTGGTGTATTGGCTGTTACTATATTTTCTATCGTTGAGAGTGACTCAGACGAGAAAAAGAGCATTTCAGATTATATAAATTTTGCCTTAATTGTTCTGGCGCTTATTATTGACACTGTCGCATTATCAGCTATCGTATTCAGACTTTCTTCTTACGGGATTACACCTAATAGACTTGCTGTTTTAGGCGTAAACATACTGATTTGGGCAAATCTCATTTGGATTATGTTTTCCTATATGCGTTTCTTGCAAAATAAATCAGGACCAACAGCTATCCAAGATGCTGTTACGAAGTATTTGCCAATATACGGACTTTGGGCAGCTTTCGTAATATTTACTTTTCCTATCATTTTTAATTAGAAAGGATTTGTTAATGTAACGAAAAGTTAAATTTTTAGAGCCGATTAATTTATTATAATTGGTATTATTACGTTTGTAGTTTCGGTAATCTCAGTAATTTCATTTGTATTGATGAATAAGAAATAAGTGTTGTATGTAATCTCTCCATAATAAAAAACGTCTCAAAATGGGACGTTTTTTATTATGCGTATTGCCGTTTTCTCTTAATAAGCAACAAAACTTGTGACACACAAGCTAGTACCGGTAACTCAATCAACGGTCCAATAACGAGTGCAAGTGCGATAAGAGGCTCGTCTGGAAAAGCTGTCACAGCGATAGCGAGTGCAACAGGTGAGTTTCTTGCTAACGTTGTTAAGCTTAGACTTACTGTATCTTTGTAAGATAAATGCATCATGCGTCCGATAAATTGTCCTAGTAAAAAATTAATGATGAAGAACAATAGAACAGGAACGAGTAATAATAAAACGACATTCATATTTTGCAGTAAATATTTACCTTGTGATGCAAACATCGCTACTATTGCTAAACTTAAAAATACAATTTGAGCAGAGCTGAAAAACGGAATGAGTTTATTCTCGAGAGTTTCAGCTTTTTTCATTTTATTCATAATGAATTTTGTAGCGTGTGCAAGTATAAATGGTAAGACGATTACGATAACAATACTTTCTACTAAAACAAAAACCGCTACAGTTTTCATGACACCAGCAAATAAAAATAAATAAATTGGAAGGAGTAGAACTTGCAAAATTAAATTTACAGGTAAAATTGCAGTAGAAAGTGCTACATTTCCTTTCGCTATTTCAGTAAAGATTAAGTACCAATCTGTGCATGGAGTAACCATTAACATTATAAATCCAACCCAAAGTGCTGGATGATCTGAAAGAAATAGTGCCCCTAACCCCCAAGCGAGTAAAGGTGTCCATAAGAAGTTAATAGTAAGACTTGTTCCAGCAAATTTTAAATTGCGAAATCCGTTTTTTATTTCTTTTAATGGGATGCTGAGGAATAATCCATATAGCATAAAAAATAAGAAGGGAACAATAAACTTGTCTGAATACGTATGTATCATATTAAATTGTCCGAGTACGATGCCGCATGTAACAGCAAAAAGAATAATAAAAGTTTGAATCTTTTCTATAGTGCTCATGAGTAAATCCTTTCTATATTATGAATTTTCCTCTCTAATTTTATTATACAAGTAATACAGATGTATTTGGTGTTCAATTGTATTTTAGTTAATATTTTTAAATTGAGATTTTATTTTTTATCGAAAGTTACTTGACTAAAATAAGTTACTATATTACAATCACTTACATAAGGTAATTAAATAACAAAAAGTTTTAATTGGCTTTACTTAAGGTATCAATTGGAACTTTTTATTAGAATAAGAATTTTTATGATGATGAATAATGAATATGATAAGAAAGTTTAGGTGAAGAAAATGGGATTATTTAGCTCGTTATTTGGTAAAAAAGAAGAAAATACAAAAGTAGAGGGGAATAAAAAAATGTCAAAAGTATTATTTGTAAAAGCAAACGATCGTCCAGCGGAGCAAGCAGTTAGTTCAAAAATGTATGAAACATTTGTAAGTACTTATAAAGAAGCAAATCCAAATACAGAAATTACGGAATTAGATTTATTTGCATTAGATCTTCCTTATTACGGAAATATCGCGATTTCAGGTGGATATAAACGTAGCCAAGGCATGGAGTTAACAGCTGAAGAAGAGAAGGCAGTTGCTACAGTAGATCAATATTTAAATCAGTTTTTAGAAGCTGATAAGGTTGTATTTGCATTCCCATTATGGAACTTTACAGTACCAGCACCATTAATCACATATATTTCATACTTATCTCAAGCTGGAAAAACGTTTAAATATACAGCAAATGGCCCAGAAGGTTTAGTTGGTGGTAAAAAAGTAGTTGTGTTAGGTGCTCGTGGTTCAGATTACTCTTCAGAACAAATGGCTCCTATGGAAATGGCAGTTAATTACGTAACAACTGTACTTGGATTCTGGGGAATTACAAATCCAGAGACAGTTGTAATTGAAGGGCACAATCAATATCCAGATCGTTCACAACAAATTGTTGAAGAAGGTCTAGAAAACGTTAAAAAAGTAGCAGCGAAATTTTAATTCATGATAGTAAATGGAAAAACCAACATGGATGACCATGTTGGTTTTTTAGTCTATTTTTCATGTTAAAAAATGTATATTTATAAAATAAAAGAAAAGTTCGAAAATAGTATTGCAAAATATTATATAGCAAACTATAATGAGTTCAAGAATAGTTGATACTTAAATTAAATATTCAGAAAATTCAATTAGTTAAAATTGGAAAATGAGATAAGGAAATTTGAATGGGGGTTATATTATGGCGAATAAAGTACCGTTTTCGTTCATAGTAGTTATTGGATTAATGTTATTTGCACTATTTTTTGGAGCGGGAAATTTAATTTTCCCAGCGATGCTTGGTCAATCAGCAGGAGAGAATGTATGGATTGCTAACGCTGGATTTTTAGTAACTGGTGTTGGACTACCATTACTAGGTGTACTAGCATTTGGTTTTTCAGGTAAAGATGATTTGCAGTCATTAGCAAGTCGCGCTCACCCAGTGTTCGGGATTGTGTTTACAACAGTTTTATACTTAGCGATCGGTCCGTTATTTGCAATACCGAGAACAGGAAATGTATCTTATGAAATTGGTCTTAAGCCGTTTATGCCAGAGGGAGTAGGTTCTACACCTTTAATTCTTTTCACAATTATATTCTTTAGCATCACTTGTTTTTTTTCGCTAAATCCCGCGAAAATTGTCGATATTGTTGGAAAAATTTTAACGCCAATTAAGTTGACTTTCATCGGTATTTTAGTAATCGTTGCTTTTATACATCCGATTGGAGATATGCAAGCACCAGTGGAAGCTTATACATCACATGCATTCTTTAAAGGATTCCAAGAAGGATACTTAACGATGGATACGCTCGCATCATTCGTATTCGGGATTATCATCATCAATGCTATTAAAGAAAAAGGTGCGAAAACGAAAACACAAATTATGGTCGTTTGTGCAAAAGCGACAATAATTGCAGCATCTATTTTAGCAATTATCTATACAGCTCTTTCTTATATGGGTGCTTCAAGTGTTGCAAAGCTTGGACATTTAGAGAACGGTGGAGAAGTATTAGCGAAAGTTTCTAACTACTATTTTGGATCATACGGCGGAGTATTATTAGGATTAATGATTACAGTAGCGTGTTTAACAACTAGTGTGGGACTTGTATCAGCATGTTCTTCATTCTTCCATAAGTTATTCCCAAATGTTCCTTACAAAGCAATTGCAATCACGCTCTGTGTATTTAGTGCCATTGTTGCAAACGTAGGATTAACACAATTAATCGCAGTTTCTGTTCCAGTATTAACAGCAATTTATCCACTAGCAATCGTATTGATTTTCTTAACATTCTTCCATTCATTATTTAAAGGAAGAGCGGAAGTTTATCAAGTAAGCTTGATCGTAACATTTATCATCAGCTTATTCGATGGATTAAGTGCAGCTGGAGTTAACATTGAAGTAGTAAGCCAAGTGTTCACTAAATTCCTTCCGATGCAGGAAGTAGGATTAGGCTGGATCTTCCCAGCGATTATCGGTGGATTTATCGGATATGGCATTAGCGTTGTAAAAGCAAAAAATCAAGTTCAACCAGCTAGTGCGAATAAGAAAATAGGTTAAATAAAAAAGTTATAGAACTTTAATCTGTACCCTTTGTAAAGGACATTTTGAAAAAAGTTAGGCAACATCAAGAAGATGATTTCTGTATCCAACAGGAGTCATCTTTTTTAAATTCCATTGATATCTATAGT